>JAUWNO010000501.1 GCA_030612605.1 Armatimonadota bacterium | reverse complement strand
CTGGATTTCGTATTCTGCAGGAACTTTCAAACGGCAGACTTTAGCACTCAGAACAGAAGTTGGAAGTAAAAGAGGTTTTCTGTGGGGATTTGGCATCACAAAAAGCAGGGATGATAAACATTCTATTTCTAAGAAATATTTTATGGAATCCGATTCTTCCAGTACTACTTATTTGACTTCTCCCAAAGATAATATTGTGATTTCCACTGATGCTCAAATTTCCTTATTTAATCAACGCTTTTTGTGGGGAGTAGAAGCTGCAGTAAGTATGTATAATTCCAATATTACTGATGGAGCAATTTCAATAGATTCTTTGGAAGCTGAATTTGAGCAGGATATTCCCCTTCCATTTGATCCAACGGATATTTCCGATTTGTTTGTGATAAACGAATATATTGAACCGATTCTTCCGGGATTTTCCAGTTTGGCTTATAAAACATTTTTGCGAGCTTTTTTCAAAAGAAATTTATTGAATGTATCATATTCGGCAATAGGATCGAGCTTTAATTCTTTAGCAACTAATCTTGCACAAAAAGACGCACAGGTTCTCAGTATTTATGATAATTTGAACCTGTTCAACAACAAGTTATCCTTGAATGCGGGTTTAAATATGTTTTCCGATAATGTTTATGATACAAAACAAACAACTACAAAATCTACAAATTATTCGGGTTATATTTTATATAGACCTGTAAATCTGCCTTATCTCAAATTTGGATATACAAATACGATTTCTGAAAATGATGATGATGAATATCCTTATCAAAATCAATCAGTTAATCTTACTTTATCGACAGGATACAAGTTTGAACAAATATCTGCAGCTCCAACGAATTTCAGTTTGAATTACAGCAATTATATTGGTGAGATAAATTTCTCAACTGTTTACATAGATAGTACAAGTAATAGTTTAATTACAACATCTTACGATGCTCAACAAAAAGATGATATTTCTAAAAACACAATAATCCTGAGAGCAATCAGTAAATTTGCTGATTTGCCCTTAACTACCACAGTTGCTTTTTCTTTTACAATAAATGATAATCCATCGAAAAAGACATATCTGGATTCTTTGGATGTTACCAATACTATTAAAACCGAAGAAGAATCAAATTATAATTCCATTTATCTAAAAGGAGCTTTTACACTCAAAGAAGACAGGTTGAAACCTTATGTGGATTTCAGATATACTGCCTATGGCGGTGATGTGGATAACCAAGCTACTCAGATGTTCAATATGGGCGTGAAATATAGTGTTTTGCAAAATACTTTTTTTAATTCTGAATTCGGAATGAAATTCTATCAAAACCTTGATGTAGAGGGAGAAGATTATAAAAAATTCAATTTCAGATTTAAGATAACTCAGAAATTCTAATTTCTTAATATTAGCTTTTTAGCTTTTACACAAACTCCAGTTTGGGAACAAACATTAATATGAAACCAATAAAGTTTTAAAGGTTGGACTTCTATGAAAAAAAATTCCAACTTCCGAATGTTTCGACTTGTCGAATCTTCGGAATGTAGAGAAGTTCTTGCCTGTACAATCGGAAGATCAGCAAACTGAACATTCCGATGTTCTAGATTTTTGTTTTCATCTTAATAGAACTATCACCTTGCTGATAGCGAGAAGCTTGACTCACAGCGACTTGTCCGGGCGTAATAAAATGAAGACTGAAGCGTGAGTTAAGAACAACCTGTCTGAAGAGTCGCAATCCTCGACTCACATTCCCTTCGGTCATTGCGAGTCAAGTCTTGCTTAAAATGGTTTCATATAAGAGGTAACTTTATGAAAATTCTTAGAGCTTTTATAATTACAATTGTCGTTTTTTTCATTCTCATCTTGTTTTTTTCATCTGAATTCTGGGGAAATTTAGAGCACAAAGCTCTGGATATTTTTTTTATGACTCGTGGAGCTCGAGAAGTT
>JAUWNO010000116.1 GCA_030612605.1 Armatimonadota bacterium | reverse complement strand
AATCTTAAAATCGAAATAAAATTAAGTAGATTCAAGAAATATGTCAATAATTTTAAAAAATGTAGTCCTTTCGACTCCTATGAAAGTAATTAAACTTCCGAATGTTTCTGCTTGCCGAATCTTCGGAATGTTGAGAGCTGTTACCACAACAATCGGAAGCTCACCAAGTTGAACATTCCGATGTTTTGCGTTTTTTTATTTTCATCTTAATAGAACTATCAGATCGCTGATAGCAAGAAGCTCGTAAGGAACGATCCATATTTTTCGGGAAGACAAAGTGCGTATTCAAGCTACCTCGAGTCGTCGTCGCAAGCTCCTTACAACTCGAAACAGCTCCGCTGTTTTTATTGACACCAAATCATTTGAATTAAAGTTGTGTAGCAAAATAAATTATGTGATAAAAAATGAAATATTCAAAAAGAAAGTTTGATATGTTAGGGAAACTACTTTCAAAGTACAGCTTTCCAATCATACAAATCCATAAAAACAATATTTGAGGAAACAAATGGATTATAAAAGAAAAATTTTTGGTTATGAATGCGATATCTACGGACATCTTAATAATGCGATTTATCTGCACATTTATGAAGAAGCACGTTCAGATGCTTTAGATCAGATGGGAATGTCCATACAAAAATTGAACGAAAAAAATATTGGCATTTTCCTGATCAATCTTGAACTTGAATTTATTAAAGCGATTCAAATGGGAGAAATTATTACAGTTCATTCTGATATTATTAAATCGACAAGATTGAAAGCAACCTGGAAACAGGAAATATTCAATTCTAAAAATGAATTATGCAATCGAGCTATCGTCAAAGGTGTGTTTATCAAAGATACAAAACCCAATCGATTACCAAAAGATATTTTTGAACATTTCAAAAAATTTGTTGTAAACACGAATTAAAAAAAATTTCTTTAGAGCAGATATTTGCCTAGAAAACTCTGTACGATTTACCAACATAAAATAATTATCGTTTGTATTTCCATCTTTATATACCGCACATTCAACATATCCCCAATAATCCGAGTCATCATCTTCTATGGTTATTGAACTTAGGTTATCTGCGATAGACTCATCAAACATCATTTCAGTGTTTACAGTTTCAATGGTTCCAACTCCATGCCAATCTAAACTTTTTATTATAGGTCCATATACTTCTATTTTTTCATTTGCTTGCTGGATTGCATAATATTGTGGTGTTCGAAATGGATGTCCGGAATTTTCAGCTCCTGCTTTATCTATTAATGCTAAACGATGAAACTCGTCCGGGTTTTCATCTATTCCACTATCAACAGGTTCTGAATACTCAAGCTCGTCTTCTCTGGCATTATAATGGTAATATGAAATGAATTTATAATCGATAATTCCATCTGCATCATAACATAAAGGTAAATATTGCAGACATTTCTGCATTTCGATAGTTGGACGCATTCTACCACCCCAATGTTCATTATACTCATCTGGATATAATAACCATAAACCATAAGTTTGAGGTATTGCTAAAAAAGGAATCTGTTCATTCGTTGCAATTTCTCTTACATTATTATACCAGTTAAGCATTCTATCAATCATACATTGAATATATCCGAGATTATTACTATGAACAGAGTTCCATTTTTTTAGACGATCGCAAGGATAATTATCAAACATGATATTTTCAGGTTCTGATACTGTATTAAATAGCTCGTGGTGATTATACTTATACTCTGTATAATCATCTCCAGCCCAGTTTCCTATTCTATGAACTGCTGTTATCAGATCTATGCTATCATTTAAAGCATCTTCTACTAATTTATACGAATCAAGATGCGGCGGATAGGGTTCATCTTTGGAGTAGAAATATCTTAAATTTGGAACATTTAGAGAATTAAATCTTGATGCTATCATCTCATCATAATCACCATTTTCTAACTTTTTATAGATATCGTCATAAATCCTGAAACGATCAATATATAAATCTTCATTATCATACCAGTAAACTTCAAAATTGAAGTTTTTTAGTCTCCTATCGGATGTGCTTTGATCAATTAATTCCTCCGGTATTGAATCTTTTGGTGTATAAAAAGTAAATAATTTATAAGTAGGATATTCAGGATGCTGCTGAGCATAATAAAAATCTTCTACTGTCAATATTTGGTTTTCATATAAGTTTGGTTGAAAACTGTAAATCGGTAAATATTCTTTTCCTAAAGTATCATTAAGAACATATACATTTATCCGGCACACTCTTGTCGTATCATCAGGAATAGGATTGTCTGTTTTCATAGAAAAATCATAAAAAAATGTTTCCACTTTTTTTGTTACTATTTGTTTTACCAAAGGATAATCGTTTCCAAGTCTTAGCCATTTCCAGTAAAGTGTATCTGCGGCAATACCCTCAATATGATCATCGACATTACATATCCAGGCAAAACCATGTGAATGTACTGGATCATATTCATTATTTCTACCGCCTACGTTTTCTTCTCGTGTAACTCTGTAATAATATCTCGATGGACAATCCTCTGGTTCGATTTGTTCCCCGATTGCAGAATATTCAGCTTCATAGATGTAGTTATTTGCCCTCGTCAGTTCATAAATACCATATACTTCACTCGTTTCATTCCAATAGAGGTCGTGCAGTATCATATCGAGGTTCCTGCTATCTGATTTTTCATAAATGTCTGAAATATTCAAATCCGAATTACTACATATATGGCAATTATAATGAGCTTCTGATAAGTAATCCATACAAGTATCGATATTGTCTGTATTGTAACGTAAATATGTATAAGCTCCAATAATGAAATCATCTGAATAAAAACTAAAAAGATGGGTAACAAATAAAACTGCAATAAGCGTTAATAAAACTTTTCTAAACATGATTCTCTCCTTGTCACAGCGTAATAAAATGAAGCCGGACTTTTTGTGGAGTAAAACAACCGTGTTGTTTAATGCATCAACACGGTTGATGCACTCCAAATTTACTTCATCAAGGTAACTTTTTTAACAGATAGCACCTTACCATCTTTGACATTAATTAACTTACAGAAATATACACCACTTGTATGTCCTTCTGCATTCCAAGATATGGAGTAGCTGACTTCGTCGGCAAAAAAAGGCGAGGGACTCGCCGACTCCAAATCTAAAGTTTTTACCTTCTGTCCTTTTACATTATAAATTTCGATTTGTATTTGTTCGTATTGTTGGTTGGGTTCGTTGCTAAATTTAACAGAAAAAGTAACACTCGGATTAAACGGATTAGGATAAGCTTCGAATTCTACTTCAGCAACCGGAATTATTTCTTCATCCTCTGCATCTACTAAATCCTCAAAATCTCCATTTCCGGCAAAAACATAAACATAACCCGGATTGGGACCTCCTCCGCTCATAGGACCTGAAATTGCAACATCATCATATTCGTCACCATTGAAACGACCAACTGTTACAGCAGTTCCGTAATCATGATGAACACCGGGTGGTTGTTCAAATTCGAAATCGACAGTATTATTGGGTTCTTCACTTCCAAGGTATAAATATGCTTTTCCGTTTAAACCGGAACCAGGACCTCCAATAGCCAAATCACTAAAACCGTCGTTATTTATATCGCCAAAAGAAAAAGCATAATCTAAACCTCCACCACCGCTGCCTTCGCTGAGCAATAGATCACAATCCTGGGTTATTATTTCTTTCCCGAACCAGATACGGATATTGTATTCAATAGTTGTTGTCAAATGTCCTGCGAAATCATCAAATCCATCTGCATTCAAATCTCCTGCTGGAAGACCCAAGGTCATATTCGTATTATCTAAATCCCAAAGAATTAAGTCCGGTTCAGGATTAATATTCTCCCCACCATAGTAAAATGTATTTGTATACCTTTGTTCTTCTTCAATTTTATATGTGTAACCGATGCAAAAATCAGAATACCCATCATTATTTACATCACCCACACCACTAAACGCATTACCAGATCCATCTAAAGTGTACGAATAGAAAAGTTCGCTGGTTAGGTTATTTTCATTACCATAAATAAAGAAATAATTTACAGGATAATTTATCTGAAATAACCAGATACCTTTTGCGACAAGACCGGCATCATCATACCCATCATTGTTGATATCTCCTAATTTTCTGATACCTAAATAGTCATAATAATCTTTAGAAAATGATTGTTCAAAATCCGGGATTGTATCTTGCTCGGAATTTCCTAATAATATTTGGACAAGAAGGTCTTCTTCGGTTTCTCTCATCATTCCCAAGTCTTCATATCCGTCATTATTAAGATCACCTAAATTTGTTGCCTGGTATTTTACAATTGAATCTAAATTTCCGGAAATTGTAAAATCAGCTTCCTCATCGAAAATTTCACTACCGAGATAAAAATACAATTTACCTACACTGGTATTTCCTGAAGGCTGCCAACCTCGAGCACTTACCACAATATCATCATAACCATCTCCGTTAAAATCGAGTGATGTGATGAATTTGCCAAAAATATCATTCTCGTTTTCTCCTTCCAAGTAGGCTATTTGGTTCATGTAGTTTTGTGCTTGCGTGAAAGTAAAAAGACAAAGGTATAAAATAAATAAGAATATTCGTTTCGATTTTCCCGAAAAGACGGGATTAAACAATGTTTTTAACATGAGATCCTCCATTTCAGGCTAATTGTATCTGGATGGATAAAGAGAAAATAATTAAAAAATTGTCAATTTTTTTTTCTTAGACTTAATTGTGTTAAATTATAAATAATAAATTTGCAGTTATCATGTAAAAACCATTCAGAATCGCAACTAACTATACTATATTGAAATAGGTATAATTGCCCATAAAATAAAATATAACAACTTGTCACAAAGTGTATACCAAAGGGGACAGAAAAAAAGATCGGGTTGCGAGATGCGAGGTGCAACCTAAAAAAATAAATTACTTGTCTATATTTCAGACAATTTTTCTTTAGAGCAGATATTTGTATTGAAAACTCTGATAAAGGATTTTTAAGATGAAACCGATTTACTTGGATTATAATGCAACCACGCCAATAGCTTCTGAAGTTGCAGATGCTATGCTCCCTTTCTTAAAAGAGCATTTTGGAAATCCGTCCAGTTCGCACTGGTATGGAATTCAAACCAAAAAAGCCATTCAAAAAGCCCGTAAACAGGTTGCTTCGATCCTGGGCTGTAATGCTGAAGAAATCATTTTTACCAGCGGTGGCACAGAATCAAACAACTTTGCAATTATTGGTTTCGCTTTTGCAAATCACGCAAAAGGGAATCATATAATTACTTCCACGATAGAGCATCCGGCTGTGATTGAAGTCTGTAAATTTTTAGAGAAAAACGGTTTTAATGTTTCTTACATTCCTGTTGATAAATACGGAATTGTGAATTTACCGGAACTGGAAAAAGCCATTACATCTCAAACAATACTCATCACGATTATGCATGCCAATAACGAAGTCGGCACTATTCAGCCAATAAAAGCGATTTCTGAGATTGCCGAAAAAAATGAGATAATCTTTCATACGGATGCAGCCCAATCTGTGGGAAAAATACCAACCGATGTCAATGAACTGGGAGTTGACCTTCTCTCTATTGCAGGACATAAACTTTATGCTCCCAAAGGGATTGGAGCACTTTATATTCAGCAGGGTATCCAGCTTGAGAAATTTATGCACGGTGCGGATCATGAACAAGACCTGCGAGCAGGAACAGAGAATGTTATGGGAATTGTTGGTTTGGGAAAAGCCTGCGAAATTGCTGGACGCAATCT
Organism: Armatimonadota bacterium; assembly: GCA_030612605.1. Classification (GTDB taxonomy): domain Bacteria; phylum Cloacimonadota; class Cloacimonadia; order Cloacimonadales; family TCS61; genus JABMPU01. The sequence goes on along the minus strand of JAUWNO010000116.1, from coordinate 964 downwards.
TGAAAAAAACATGACTCATATGAAAAAAATGCGAGACAGATTGTATGATGGATTGATCCAAAACCTGGAAGATATAAAACTTAATGGTCATCCGACAAAGCGGCTCCCCAACACACTCAGTTTGAGTTTTCCAAATCTGGAAGCTGATGGAATTTTATCTGAATTGGAAGAAATCGCTGCATCTGCAGGAGCTGCCTGTCATTCGGATTCAATCGAGCTTTCACCTGTTTTAATCGCTATGAACTTACCGGAAAAATACGCAATGGGAACAATCAGGTTTTCCACCGGCAGGAAAACAACAGAAGATGAAATTGATAAAGCGATCGATACTGTTACAAAAGTAATTAATCGAATGAGAACTCCATCCGAAAAAACTCATTTGCCGGAATCAAAAGAGATTAAGCTCACGCACTTTACTGCCGGACTGGGTTGTGCCTGCAAGCTCAGACCGCAGGCTCTGGAGAAAATTCTCTCTTCTTTGAGTCCAATTCTTGATCCCAATGTGATCGTGGGCACAAATACAGCGGATGATGCTGCTGTTTATAAATTAGATGATAATACCGCAATCGTGCAAACCGTAGATTTTTTTACACCAATCGTAGATGATCCGTATCAATTCGGAGCCATTGCTGCTGCAAATGCTTTCAGTGATATTTATGCAATGGGAGCGAAACCTCTTTTTGCTTTGAATATTGTGGGTTTTCCTTCCAATCGATTGCCAATGGAGGTCTTGAAACAAATTCTTCTGGGAGCAGAAGATAAAGCAAAAGAAGCTGGAGTTAGCATCATTGGCGGTCATACAATCGATGATAATGAACCGAAGTACGGACTGGTTGTTCTGGGAGTTGTTCATCCGGATAAAATTCTTACAAATTCCAATGCAAAACCCGGAGATATTCTTATCTTAACAAAACCTATTGGACTGGGAATACTTTCTACTGCAATGAAAAGAGGTCTTGCCGAA
>JAUWNO010000158.1 GCA_030612605.1 Armatimonadota bacterium | reverse complement strand
CGAGCCGGGATTGTTGCTCCAGGTTGTCCAGTCGTCAGATTGTACTGCAAGATATTCTCCAACATTGTAAGATTCAAAGTCATCACCGTAAATCGTTCCACCCGGAGGATCCCAGGTAACGATTCCATTATAAGGATCTACCTGAACATTTTCCGGTGGGTCGAATTCCGGCATTGGTTCTAATTCGAAATCTACTGTAGTTGTCTGACCTTCCAATACTTCAACATCTTCGATGGTAAGAGCGAAATAACCAGCAGCCGAGCAAGTGAAATCGTATGTACCGATCACGATATCGAAAGAGTAAGTTCCATCCACACTGCTGGTTGCCAGTCCGGCAATATCTGCATTTTCGATTGGTAAACCGGTTACGATGTCGGTTACTGTACCTGCAACTGTTCCGGTTTGAGCAGTTTGTGCACGACCGAGAAATACGTCATCTATATACCATAAACCGGAAAATGAAAAACCATCAAATACAAAGGCAAGTTGGAAGGTGGATGAACCTACATCGGGTGTTGTTACATACATCTGTAATAATTCAGGACCAACATTTCCATTGGGATTGATCTCCCAAACGGTATTCCAGTTGGTTCCATCACTGGTAGTTTCAACACGTACAGAATATCCTCCAGCCGAGTCATCTACCATGTGTTTGAATTCGAGTGCAAGTGTACTGGAACCGTTAGTATTGATGGGCATACTTATTACTCTTTGGATGCCAGTTGTAGGTGGTTGCCAATAGAACCGGGCTTCAGGTGGAGTTCCTCCTGCATTACTGCTATTATTTCCTCCCCAGTTACTACCACCAGTAGTTGTCCAACCTGCAGGCGGGAAAGTTTCAAAGTATTCTTCGATAAGAAAAACACCGATCTGGGTTGCAAATGAACCTGTAGCGGTAATACCGAGATCTGCAGTAATATCAATATCAAACGTTACCGTATGAGTTTCCGGTGTATTTGGTGCTGAGGTTGCATTGAATGAGTGGTCTGCATAAGAGCCATAAGTTAAATCTCCATAAAGCTGAGGACCTGTAGTATTTAATGTCACAAATGGGTCTGTTGTTGTTAATTCACCGAAGACATTAAATGCATCGGATGAACCACTGTTTTCTAAAGTAACTATTATATCTACTGTTTCACCCGGATCCCATAGATAATCACCATTACCTGTTGCTGTATCATCAACTAAAAATTCATAGAATCCAAGTACAGGTGCAAAAGCATCGATGCTGAAAGTGCTGTACCATGTATCTTCAGCAATTGCTTCCAGGTCGAACAAAATTGTATGTCCGTCCGGGACATTATTGGCGACTTCAAATGAGAAAGCACCGTTTACTGTAACAATTGTATTAGGGGCGATATTACCATAGTTTTCAGTTCCGTCTGTGATGGTAACATACGGGTCAGTTGATGTGATATTAACAACAACGTTTGTAGCCTGTTGATTACCAACATTGTTTATACTTAAATCCAAACTGATGGTTTCACCGTAATCTGCAACGCCATTTCCATTTCCAGCAGAATCATCGATATTGTATGAATCTAAAACTAAATAAGGTCCATTTGAAGTTACCAGGATCTGGTTTTCATAACGATAATAATTTTGTTTGGTGATAACAATATCTACCATTGCAGGAGGAAGCTGAGGATCGATCGTAATACTTACAGGAGAACCTGTTCCTTCACCAACTCCGATTAATTCACCATCTACAGAAAGTGCGATAAGTGCACCATCATTAGCAGTAACGTTAAAAAAGTTTACACCACCCGTAAGTACAGGATCATGAACAACAGTTAAGTTTTGCGGCATTTCGGAATAAACAGTGCTGAACGCATCTCCATGATGATGGAATAAATTATAAGTAACTGCTTTATTACCTGTGTTATAGGGCCAGCTTGATTGCTGCAGGAAGTATTTTCCGGCTGAGTTGGCAAAGGCAGGTAATACATCGCGTGATTCCGGAGTTGTGCCATAATCCGGTAAAAAGTCTGGCCACATGTTGTTGTAAGCTCCCCAAACATAAGTATCGTTCACAAATGAATAGGAAACTTCAGAAGCTGCTACAATACCGAGAGCACCGGCATTTTCTCCATTATATGTATGTCTGTGGAATTTTTCCGCAAAACATTCGCCTGCCATGTTAAACTTACCGGTAAGACAGTTAATGGACCAGACATAGATGAGATCGCTATTTGTAAGACTGTTAATGTTACTGGCTTGGAAATTAGGTTCACCCCAGCCTGTTGTAGAACCGTGGTCTCTGTGCTGAAGCATGAAAGCACCACTGTTGATACCATTGATAACATCGTTACCAGTACCATACCAGGAGCAGATAACTTCACCAGGAGTAGCAGGAATATATCCTAAACCATTAGGACCAAAGACATTCAAAACAGTTGCTGTATTAGTAGCTGTTGACCAGGGACCTGTTAATGGATTACCACTATAGATAGCATTAATTCTGTTAGTACTTTTGCCTTGAATAACTTCCCAGAAACCTGCTACAGATTCCGAACATATCTGGAACCAACGTGCAGTTTGAAAACCTAAGGCAGTAATAGGATGGTCATAGAAATCGGGATTTGTAGGAGGAGTACGTTCGTAATCTAGGAATTTGGTGACCATAGTTTCCAAGTGAGTAGCATTCTGTGCTGTCATACGTGCCAGGGTTACATCCGGCATCATGTTGCCGCTTACATCAGCATAAATATTATCTGATGCACAGTAGCTATTGTAGATTGGAGATACGATCGTGCTTCCTGTTGTGCCATAATCTCCTAACAGCAAAATTGCAGCAGGTGCAGGATCCCAGCCAGTACCAGAATTCATAATGTCATCGATGTAATTTTCGATAACTGTAGCATTATTACCACCTACTTCTGTAATGGTTTTCACAACAGTGAGGATTCCCTGTTTTGTGCGGAAGGCTTTGATCGAATCTGCCCAGGCAATAAAGATTGGATCATCAGGGCAGATGACGAGATACTCAGCTCCTTCGCGAGTTCTGTTGTTATTGAGGGTATAAGTCATTTCAGCCAGAGATTGCTCATTCAAAAGCATATCTCTCAGCAGAGGATCCCACCAACGGCTGCGAAGACGGTCTTCACCAAAATGTCCATTTCCGCCAATAAAGTTCACTTCAACTTGAAGGTCTCTGTAAACAACTAATTCTTTGGTAACAGGATTGTACTGGAAGGGAGTGATTCCCAAAGTGACTACATCCACTCCACGAATCTGGGTTGGTTCAGAGAGTAGAACAGGATTTTCCGGATAATAGGCATCTCGCAGATAGATTGAATTGTCTTTGTTAAACTCCAGCGGGCCATCCTCAGTTTCCAGAGGAATGCGTGGTGCAGGAGCCAGTTCGATGTTAGAAAAAGTTTCAGTGCGGGAAGAGATAATCCTCAGTTCCGCTGTTGAACCCTGAGGAATTGCGATGAATCGTCCATTCCCCGGAAGGTTGGGAGCACCTTCATCATTGGGTAAAAATACGCCGGGTAAAATTACATTCTGCATGTTTTCGTTGTTGATTACAACTTCATCCAGAGTAAATTCATTGATGGAAAAATTAACTTCCACTCCCGTTGGACCACTCTGTTCCAGAGTAAATCCGGCTTGTCCCCAGCTATCATCATATTGGATGACAGTTGGTTCCGAAGCGAACGCTAAACTTGCAAAAGCAAGTAGCGTAATTACAAAAATGATCTTTGCTTTTTTCATTAATTCTCTCCTTTTATTAATTTTTCGTCTTGTATTGATATATTATAAACCTTTAAAAAAATAAAGAGCAATTTCTGTTCCTCATCCTTTGACAAAAAGGATATTTTTTGAAGTGTCTTATTTGAAGATCGGGTTTTTCGACTCGTAAGTTTACCCCAAGGGAAGAATGACTGTATCGGGGGAACGACGAGTCGAGACAAAGTGCGTATTCAAGCTACCTCGAGTCGTCGTCGCAAGCTCCTTACAACTCGAAACAGCACTTTACGGATAGACACTATATTTTATAAGATCAATCTTACAAATAAAATGAGAGAATCAATTGATTGTCGTTTTTATCATTTTCCCAAACAAGGTTGGAAACACTGAGACCTAAAAGGCGAATTTTATTTTTTCCGTTTACAGATTGGTGTAAAAGTTCACACGCAATACTGAAAATTTCATTCTCTTCATCAAATGAAATAGAAAAAGTTTTACTTTTGGTGATCAAATCAAAATTATCATATTTTATTTTTAATGTTAAAGTCCTGGATTTGAATTTCTCTTTTTTCATTCTTTCAGAAATTTTTAATGAACTTGTTTTCAGAAATTCAGTTAGTTTTATTAAGTCACTAATATCTTCGGAAAATGTTCGTTCATGACCCAGAGATTTTCTTATCCAATTGGTTTGAACTTGTCTATTATCTATTCCGCGTACAACATAATAATAAAATTCTCCCATTTTTCCAAAATGTTTCACCAGATCCTTCAAAGACCATTTTTTCAGATCAGCACCATTTCGGATTCCGATTTTCTGCATCTTATGTTCACTTACTTTGCCAATACCATGAAATTTACCGATAGGCAAATTTTCCAAAACTTGTTCTGCATCTTTTGGAGCGATAACCACCAGTCCGTCAGGTTTATCGAGGTCTGAGGCTATTTTTGCTAAAAATTTATTATACGAAACACCTGCTGAAGCAGTGAGTTTGGTTGTTTCTAAAATTTTTTGTTTGATCTCAATCGCAATCTCTGTTGCAGAAGGAATGTTCTTTTTGTTGTTTGTTACATCCAGATAAGCTTCGTCCATTGACATTGGTTCAACCAAATCTGTGTATTCAAAGAAAATTTTTCGGATTTGCTGTGATGCTAATCTGTAAGCTTCAAAATGTGGTTTAACGAAAATTGCTTGAGGACAGAGCCTGTGTGCTTTTGAACTGGGCATGGCAGAATGAATTCCGAATTTTCGGGCTTCATAAGAACAGGTGGAAACCACTCCTCTGCTGTTAGGAAGTCCCCCCACAATAATCGGTTTACCTATGTATTTGGGATTATCCCGGATTTCCACTGCTGCAAAAAAGGCATCCATATCAATATGGATGATCTTTCGGATTTTATCTTCTTTCTTCATAAATTATGATTCTCTAAATAAAAAGAAATTCATTTTATCAGGATTTAAAGTCAACTTTTTTATCGATTTTTGTTTTATTGAACCAACTTGAAAAGGTTTACCTGCTGAAGGTACGGTTTCTTTCTAAAAACTTCTTCGTGCTTAGCACTTTCAAGGTTTCATTCAGGTTTTAGTTTCATACCAACCCTGAAAGAGTCAAATGCATGAATGTTTGAAAGAGACTTTTTCAGGGTTTTCAGCTAGTTGTTCAGAAACATTAATAATTCTAATCGCATAATTAATAAGACATTCCAATAAATCAAACTTCTTTTGATTATTTTCTTTCTCACTCATTTATTTTTTCCTTCATACTTGGATATTCCGTGTTGGATATTGGATATTTTTTATTTACCCACTCAACTCTTAAAAGAACCAAAAAGTTTACACACAGAAGAATCCACTCAAATTGACTTTTTCAATGGTTTTACTGTGCAACCATTGAAAAGGTGTAGCAGGAAGAAGAGTCTCATAAACCTTTTCAAGGTGGGCAAAAGCAACGGTTCTATAATCTTGTTTCCAAGCCCCAGCTTATAGTTTGGGAATATTCATTTTC
>JAUWNO010000569.1 GCA_030612605.1 Armatimonadota bacterium | reverse complement strand
TCATTGTCAAACCTGCTTTGTGCAGAAAATGAATGACCGTGCCAGGTGGGAAAATTCTTCTCATGATAGCGGAAGAGAAGTAATTGTCTTAGTTTGTCTTCTCCCCATTTTGTGCCGATGATTCCGGCAAATTTGTCATCTGCAAATGCAAGTTCACCAAAGGTTGGATAACTACTTTTGTTCAATAAGAAATTCAGTCCGAAAGCTGAATATTTATTAATCCATTCCGGTTTCTGGAATTGATGATCAAATTCATTTTTGGATAAGATGATTCCAAATAAGTTATCAGAAAAATTGTAGTTAATAGCAGCACCGAAAAGTGTTTCATTCACATTATCTTTTTTACTCTCATCATAATGAAGTCCGCTTTCGTTGAATGAAGTTATTTTCTTATCATCGTCGAGGTTGGCAGAAAGTTTGGTGGAAGAATAAAAGGGGATGAAATTGAATTTTCCCATCTTCATATTGAAGGTAGCTCCTTCCAATTCCCAGATTTCATAGGAGCTTGTGTAGGGTTTTATCGGTTTGAATTTTTTAGAAGGGGTGGAGGTTGCTTCTGCACTTTTTGACATGCCGAGTTTGGGAGAAAACAAAATTCCCTGACCAAAAGCCAATCTGTATTTTCCCAGGATTATTCGTTTAAGAAAGTTATTTGGGGAATATTCTGCAAAGTAAGAATAAAAATCTAAGGGATCGTTCTCACCCTGATCTTTTTGAGAGATGAAACCGAAATTAAACTTTTTGATTTGAAAAAGGGATTTCTGATAATATTTTAGACATGAAGGCAGGTTTTCATTTTGCTGCTGATATTCAACTCGGGAAATTTGCTTAATTTTCAATGGACTTGATTTTTTAAATGAAAAGTATGGTTTCAGGTCGGAAATTGTTATTTCATTTATTCCAATTTTCTTAAGATTTTTCCAATTTAAAATTTTCTGTTTTTTTCTAAAGATAACAATTTTTTCAATATCACTTTCAGAGAGCCAGGGCAATTTTTCCAGATCGGTCTGAGAAACAGTATTTATATCAAAAGGATTTTTACGAATATTTTCCAATAAATCACTGAGTTCTGTGGAGTGGTAGGTATCATCCTCGAAAGAGAATATCTTTTCTTCACCATCTTTTGCCAGGAGCAGGAAAGGCAAGAATATGAAAAGGATAATTGCTTTTCTATTTTCTGAGAGCATAACCAACAGAAATATAATGAGTTAAATCTAAATATTGTTGAGTTCGGATACTGTATGTTATTTTTATTTTATTCAGGTTGAAAACAGCGCCAATCCCGATTCTATCAGGTTCGTATTGGTAGCTTGTTAAGATGGTTAGAATTCTGAAAAGATTATGACTGCCGGCTATTTTAAAGGAAAAATCAAAATCAGTCTGTTTCTCCAAACCAATTGAAATCTTACTTTTTGAGGAAATATTATAACAGGTTTCCCACAAATAAAATACAGGTAATTGTTCATTTAGAAAAGAGGATTGCAGGAAATTGCGAACTGAAAAACCGGTAATGATTTTATTATTTTCCCATATAAAACCAGCATCATAAATAATTGAACTGTCTTTCTGATAATTTTCGATCTTATTATATAGA
>JAUWNO010000081.1 GCA_030612605.1 Armatimonadota bacterium | reverse complement strand
GGTGAACTGACAAGATTGGTGAAACCTGCATCTTTCAGGTCTTGTTCGGAAAACCAGGCAGAACAGGTTGCGATCTTTGATACCTTTTTTGCATCTTCCATATTGTTGATTTGGATTCCAGAATCTTTCTTCGCATAAAATATTGTGTTATTATTTCCGATAGGACCGATCCAATGAAAAAGATTCTCTCGTAATTCTGTGCGTTTCATCGTGAAAAGAACCACATTAGGATTTTTCAGACAGAGATTATATCCTTCTTCCCAAGGTAAAATACGAATATTATCCGAAATATTCAAGCGATAAAGAATTTCTCGGACAACTTCCGTGCCAAATCCGGTTACTTCTCCATCTTTCTCAAATGTTAAAGGCGGATAATCTTCCGTTAAAATCTGCAACTCGTTCTCTTTGGGTGATATACCAGATTTGTTAATTGTACTGCAACTGCATAAAACAATAAAAGTTAATAAGATAGCTAATACAGTTTTAATTGATTTCACTTTTTTCTCCTTCAATTTTTTACCTTCCGAAGCTTTCTTTCACTCTTTCTCATATTAAGATTCGGAAGGTTACGAATGAGCTAAAACTTTCCGAATCTTAAAAGTAAGTATTCCTTTGTGGGAAGCTTCGGAAAGTCGGTACACTTTTTTTTCATAATCTTTCATAAATTATGTTACACAACCTTTTTTTCCAAAATTTCCAATCTCATATTTATCTTTATTTATTCTCAAAATGAAAACAAATATTAGAACTCCCATGCAATTAACAAACACCATTGGGAAAACAATCTCCTGAACAACCCGCCAAGCAGTTTCAAACGGTTTTGCTAAAACTAGGATTAATATCATATGAAAAAGTTCAAGTGTAAATGGAACTAATACTGCCAGATAATAATTTAATGTTTGTTTGATCTTTTTGGCTAATAATCCTGCAAAAATTCCTGCTAAAATTGTGGCAAGAGAACATGGAATCTTTGTGAAACCTCCAATAGAAAACCTGTGTATTGCTGCAATAAGACCGGTTAGAAATCCAACAATCGGACCTCCGATAAATCCAGCCATGACTGGTCCCAAATCTCTGAAATTTGCGATTGCTCCATATTCCTTTTTCCCAACAATAGTCGCATAAATTCCGATTAATGAAAAGAAAATTACAAACCATAAAAAATTAAGAAAAACTGCTTTCGAGCTAAATACTTTTATGAAGGTTCTACTTTGCGAGAAAAGATAAACTGCAAACATAACTATCAGCATTTTACCAATTAAAATGAAAATGCTTGTATTAACTTCTTCGAATCTCGATTGAACTGCAAAAAGTTGAGTTCCACATAATATTAATAAGAGATAAGGAGCCTTCGTTGATATGTTTTTCATTTTTCCCCTCTATTTCATAATTTTCAGAGCTTCATCAACATCAGATAAAATCTGGAAATCCGAAGCAAAATCTACGATATCAAACACCCGTTTAATGTTTGGATTTGTTGAACAAAATACAATTTTACCATTTGTGTTTTCCAGTTTTCTTGCAGCAAAATAGAAGACTCGTAAACCAGCACTGCTAATGTAAGTTAGCTGTGAACAATCAATGATAAATTCTGTTTCACTATGATCTATTAATTTTGTGAAATCATTTTGGAATTGTTTGGATGTTGTTGCATCCAATTTGCCTTTCAGTTCTAAAATTGCAATATCCTTTTCTCGCACGATCGATAATCTCATTTATTTCCTCCAGATATTTTTCTATGTCATTTTAAGATGCTTCTTCATTACTAAAATATTTTTGTTTTCTTTATTTTCTTATCCACCTCATCCCAGCCTTCTCCTATCGAGGAGAAGGAGAACAAGAAACTTCCTCTCCTCTTAGGAGAGGATTGAGGTGAGGTGAAATTTTCCCAAATTCTGCAGAACTCATTTTTTATATTTCCTCAAAACGCTTTTTTTAGAAATAAAACATTTTTGTTTTCTTTTCTTTGATATTTCAGTTCATCAACAAGTTTGTTCACGAGTTTCAGACCTTTTCCTCCCATTTTTTTGTGTTCATTAAAAACTTTTCCAACATCTTCTATTGGATTGAACGGTTTACCATCATCTTCTATTTCAATCTCAATTATTTCCTCTAAGTTTATTATCACTACAATCTTATGCTCCGATTCATCCTCAAAAGCATAGGAAACAATGTTTATAAAAATTTCCTCTAAAGCAAGTGTCAAGTCAAATTGGATGTTGTCATTAATATTGTGTTTCCGGAAAAAATTTTCAGCTTCTCCTTTTAATTTCTCAACTTCATTAATCTGATTCTTTAAAACTATTGAAATTGAATCTTTTTTGGTTTTTATTTCATTCCCGAAATATCTGATAGCAAGAGCAGATATATCATCGGATTGCGAAATATTTGCTGAAAACTCTTTGACTTCTTTTACAATTTTAGTAATGATTTGTTTTGGTGATTCAGTATTTATTTGATTCAAATAATTTTCAAGACGCTTCTCAGAGAATTCATTATCGTTCTTATCCATTGCTTCGGTTATGCCATCAGTATAAAAAAACAAACAATCATGACCTTCCAAAATAAAAGAATAGGATTTGTAATTTGTTGCTTTTTTAATTCCCAAGGGACAACCACAAATTTTTTCCAATTGAATGATTTTGTTATTTTTAAGAAGATATGGCGGATTATGACCGGCATTAGAATAATCAATCTTACCGGTGCGAATATTTAATATTCCCATAAACAAAGTAATAAACATACACATTTCATTATCACGATAAAGTTCCTTGTTTACTTCATCCAGAATCGTTCCAGGTAGAATTTCATGCGGGGAATTCTTCTTCATTAAAGTGGTTGTAGCGCGAATCAGGCTTATGCTTCTGGCCATAAACAACGCTGCAGGAACACCTTTATCTGAAACGTCTCCAATAAGAAAACAAAGATTTTCTTCATTAATAAAGAAATAATCATACAAATCACCACCAACATCTTTTGCCGGTTCAATAAATGCAAAAATTTCAATTTCAGTTCTCAAGGGAAAAGCTGGAAAATCTTTAGGAACCATTCCCATCTGTATATTTCTGGCAATTTGCAGTTCACTTTTGATTTTCTCATTTGCTGCTGTAGTAATTTTCAGATTTTTTAGATAATCCTGAAGTGTATTTTGCATATAAATAAAGGCATCAGCCAGTTTCCCCATTTCATCTTTTGAGCGTTTGGAAATCTGTTTCAAACCCTCTTTTGAGGTTTGAGAGAAATCGCTGGAAGCCAGATTTTTGGCGTGAACTGTAAGTGCATTCAATGGTTTAGTGAATCTCTTAACTAAAATTAAAATTATCAAAACACTGATAAATAAAATGAGCAAAGAAATTGCGATTTGTCTTTTGATAATTTCTTTTGCCGGTAACTTCATCTCATCTTCATAGACCGAAGAGGCAATATACCAATCCAACGGTTCAAAATGTTTAATAAAAGACTCTTTTTTAAACCTGTATTCATTTTCAAAAAGAGGAGGTTTATCCCAGATGTAAGAAAAAGGTTCTTCAGGATTTTTAGATGCTTTGATAAGATCATCAAAATGGTCTGAGCCAGTAACCGGATCCTTCATATCTGTTACATATTGATCTGATAAAGAAGGATGAATCAACATATATTTCTCACCATTAAAGATGTAGAAATATCCTGTTTCACCGATTTTTATTTTTGATAATGTTTGTTTCAAATCAGAAATTATTTCTTGAAGTTTTGCTCTTTCATCAGCTTCGATAACATCAATGTAAACTCCGGAACCAATTATCCAATTCCACTTTTCATATAGGACATTGAAGGAAAGTTTTTCAACCGGATTTTTCTCTCCAAGCCTAATATGCCAGAAAGAATCAAATCCTTTCTCATCCTGGAGTAGCATTTTTTTGATATTTTGCATAGCAGGTTATCCGGTAACATCTAAATAATCAGACATATCTTTTCCGCGAATATTTGGGTCAGGATGAGAAATTGCATAAAGTTCTAAATCGTAAATATAGAAATAATCGTTTTTCCCAAAGCGAAATTTTTCTACACTTTTAAGAGCTAATTGTTGTGCTTCTGTTTCGTTTAAAATCCCTTTTTCAAACATCTCATAATACGAATCAAGATGAGATTCAACAATTCCCACAACATTCTGCAACTGCTCTTTGTAGCGAACCAAAGCATATTCTTTGTGATAGAGCAAACTCTGATATTCATTTTCCACATTGAGTTTAACAAGATGCAGCATATTTCTGGCTGTATCCCGTGCAGCATTCAGCATTGCTCGTTCTACTTCTTTTTGAGTAAGTACCAGAAAGATAAAAGTTGTAATAATCAATATTCCCAAAATCAGGAAAAGTATTTTAGATTTGAAAGAATGCATTATTATTTATCAACTCGCTCTGAAATTAATTTCTGAATCCAAATTTCTAATTCTCTTGTTCCCAAATTGCATTTGGGAACATAATTGTTAAAGAAATTGTATTTCAAATTCATTTTATTTCATTATACAAAAAAGAATCAAAGTAAAACTTTTCAAAAAATTGCATTCCCATCCTGCACCTATTTGGAAGAATTTTATTTGAGTCAGACAAATAGGTGCAGGATGGGAACGAGCGGAAAACAGTCCTGTAATTTCACGACAACTTGTTTGTAAGTTTCATTTTTTAAGTGTCTAATTTTTAATGTTCAAAATGCAGGTGAATATTAGAAAATCCATCAGTAAAATCAGTCTTGAAAGAATCTACATATTGTCGTATCATAAACCCGGAAAGTTTGACGGTTGCTCTATCATCCGATTTCAGTTCTTCCTTTGAAGGTCTGGTTTCAGGAAACTCAAATATCTCACCTTCATAATTGATATCAATATTAAGACTAAGCTCATCGAAATTAATATCCATTTTTATTTTGTTATTTGTTAATTTAAGAGCTGAAACTGATTCATAGAATTCATTCATCGCTGAGATTGCATTATAAATAATCTCTTTTCTGGCTCCCCACATACCTCCAACTTTCTCCATAAAATCAAAGATTTTTTCAGTGGAATCTTCTCCAGCAACCAGTTCCAGAGTTTTTCGTTTTTTAATTCCAATTCTGAAAATTAAGTTTAGAATAATTGCTGTTACAGCTCCCAAAGACAAAGATGAACTGAATACTGGTTGAATCCAATGATGAACATTTGCATAAGCCCCAGGAACCATATCTGCACTTAAGCCGAAAATTATTGCAGTGCCAACAACAAATATTTTCCTTGAATCCAGCATCCTGGACATAATTATTTGAAAGCCAGCCACAATCATAAAACTGACAGAAAAGATTAAAGTAGCACCCATCACAGGTTTAGGCATAATAATAAAGACTTGAGCCAGTTTTGGCAGGAATGCTAATGCAATAAAAATAGCTCCTGCAAAATAAGCTATTCTTCTACTTGTTGCACCTGTTGCCATGGAAAGGCCAACATTTGTGGAAGATGTAGATTGTCCGAATCCTCCAATAATACCAGGAATTATTCCTCCCAGTCCATCAGCTAAAATTCCACCTGAAATAGATTTCATCTCCGGTCTTTTCCAATCTGCATCATTGATTTTCTGGCAGGTTACAAGATCACCCACAGTTTTTAGAGTCGAACATAAAGTTGCAATAATAAACGGAATTACCAATCTGAAATCAAATTTCCAGCTCATATTTGTAATATGAGGAAAGGCAATAATTTGTGATTCCTGAATTCTAACAATATCAGATTGAGGGACAACTCCCAAAACGAATGAAAATATATAACCTACAATCATTCCAATAATTGTACAATAAAGTCGGAGTTTACCCTTGCTGTAAATGTTCAGAGCAACCATTGTTGCAAAGGTTATAATTGCAACAATAACTTCTTTGGATTGAACCAAAGAATCAGTTTCTCCTAATCCTACAAAATTTTTTACGGAAAGAGGAATTACAACGATGCCCACCATTGCCACAATTACACCTGTTACTTCCGAAGGAAACAAGAAACGAAGCTTGTGCATGATCCTGGAAAAAAAAGCTTCCACAACACCCACAAAACCGGTCATTCCAAAAAGTAGAGGTAATCCTCCTATACTTGCAGCCATCATAGATGCAGACATATATGAAGGACCACAAACAGAAGGACAAAGATATCCTGAACCAACTGGACCCTTTTTTAAAGCCTGCAGAATCGTTGTTGCACCTCCTGCAACCATAGAAAAACTGATAAAACCTCGTGCTGTACGAGGATCTAATGTGCCTCCTAATTGTCTGACAATCAATACAGGAAAAATTAAAGCAATAAATAAAATAAATACGTGTTGAAGTCCCAAAACAAACGAAACAAACTTTGGTGGCTTTTCATCAACACTATAAAATAGATTTGATGGTTTTCGTGCCATTATTCTCCTCTAATTATTATTCAGAATTTATTCAGCATCGTCATTAAAATATATGCCGGCACCGATCCAAAAATCTGTTCCTGAAATCGGTTCAATGTAACTAATCTTTTTTTGCTCTTTTTCAGTTCCGGGAAAAATCCAGTAGTATTCAAGAAATCCTCCACCATTTCTGGCAATTGCAGCTCCTTCCCTGAAAGTATATTTTCCCTTAATATCCTGATGATCATAAAGATTTTTTCCTTGCAGATTGCTATCTAAAGGATAGGCGATATTCACACAATTATTATCATTAACAAATAAATAGCCGGAATCATCTGAATAAAAACGGATTTTACCGACAAAAGTTTGGATCATTTTTATCCTTTCCTGTTCTCCTGAGACATCTTTCAATAATTCGCTCAAACCGATTGCAGTACTACGAACAAGAGTAGCAGCAATCTGTTTTCTACACTGTAAGCTATAATTTTCCGTAGGAAGCTTAGTTTCTGAAGAGAGAGATAAACTGAATGCTACAAATAAAACAAGGATAACAATTATTTTAAAATTATCAATTTCTTTCATGATATTCCCTCATTCATTTTACTCTAAAATGATATAATAAATCATGCCGAAATACTGTTCATTATAATGCAAAGGAAAAAGCTGGAATTTTCCCTTATTTCTTTCAAACACATCGCTTTCAAAAGAGGTTTCTAAACGGGCATTTATCGCATCGATATAAATCCGTTCAGCTTCTTTTTGTTCAGAGAAATGATAATTATCCAAACTGTGCTGCGGCGGAAATCCGAAGCGGGTTGTGTAATTCTGATCTAACCATTGGACGTTGTAAATACCTTTATTAGCATCATAAAATTCTTTGAGTTTTTCAAGGATTTTGTCTTTATCATTCTCAGATATCAATTTAAGTAAATCAGCATCCTTACTAAAAGTTTGCAGGTTTTCTTTATAAGATTTTATGCCTAATCGGGAAAGAGTTCTTTTGGAAGATTCATCTGGGTTTTCTACTTGAGTCATCACAATTTTCCATTGGGTTCCGTAGAATTCTACAGTAGTCCAATGAGTTTTTTTAACGACCTTTTTAGTAAATCCTTCATCAAAGAAAGAATATTGTCCTGAACCTTTTTCTTCCTGGGAAATCTTTTTCCCTATTTCAAGTAATTCTGTAAATGGCTTGTAAAGTTCATCTTCAAATAGATTTCTACCAATTTCTTCCGCATCGAAATCATACAAAATATAACCGTCAGGTTGCATAATCCAGATATCGATGGGAATCCCTTTTATCTCCGGAAGAATGATTTCTCTAAGAAAAAATTCAGGACGAATCAGCATATTAACAGAACCCAATAATACCTTTTTTTGAGAAAAAACAGGATATGCAAAAACAACAGCAGTATAACCTTCAACAGCTCGAAATGCTTTGCTTAATACTGGAATCTTCTCTTTATGAAGTTGGATGATATGTTCCTGTTCGCTGATATCCGAGCCTTCAAACTTATTATAAGGGTTTGGTTCCATTATTGTTATGATTCCATCCATATCAACCAGGCAGCAATCTACTGCATAAGGATGCCTGGCACACAAATTTTGCAAAGTGTTCCTTGTACCTTCACCTTTTATTCCAATCAAAGAAAGCTTCTGGGTTGTTTCAGCCAGATCTTTATCCATCTCAACAAGAATACTTTCTACTCTATTCTTGATTTTTAAAAGACTGGAAGGAGTTTCATCTTGCGCTTTCTTGAAAGGTACAAACAAAAGTATGACAGCTATAAATCCAATTGCCATAAGAATCTTTTTAAACATAAATCCTCCTGAATTTTTTTTAAGAGTTTTACAAAATATAATATCTAACTCCCCTAACCCAGATAAACTGGAAAATACAAATCTCAAAAAACAAAATCCAA
>JAUWNO010000540.1 GCA_030612605.1 Armatimonadota bacterium | reverse complement strand
TTATTAATGGTCAGTTACTTATTACACTCAACACCACTTACTTCTTCCAAAGCTTCTGCTTCGGAAACTAATAGGATTTGAAGTGTTTGCTCCGGTATTGAAAGCTCCTACTTCGTTATTGAGATCTTCTTGTTCCCAAATGCAATTTGGGAACGAGCAGAGTTAGCGCCTTCCGAACTGTCCCGAAAGCTTTCGGGAGGAAGGAGAAAATTCTTTCCTAATAATTAGAATTACAAAATTATGTTCAAAACAAATAAAGAAATAAGCTACGTAATATTGATTTTAGCGATTTGTATTTTCGCTTGCACTTCAGATGAAAAGAGTCTGCCGGAAAAAGAAGATTCGTTGCAAGTACATCAGAAAATTCAATCTGAAAATCCTAAACCGGAAGTGCCTGAAATCCGAGATTCCATTCAAATACAAGAAATGGTAATACCCGAAAAAATCCCTTATCCGGATTTTACTCGCGGCATTTATTTAAGTGGTTTTACAGTTGGATATAACAATTATGAAGCAATTTTAGACAGTGCAGAAGCTACTGGAATAAATACAGTTATCTTTGATTTGAAAGATATGAAAGGAAATATCTTCTTTGCTCTTGGCGAAAACGATCCCATCAGGAAAAAGAGAATTTCTCCAATCATCGATATTCCGGATTTTGTGAAGACTCTTCATAAAAGAAATATGCGAGCTGTTGCCAGAATCGTGATGTTTCATGATAGATTCTTAGCAAAAAGAGATTCTTTAGTTCGTCCTCATAAATCTGATGGAACTGTCTGGCAGGAAAATAGAAAGGGAAAACCTTCCTGGCTGGATTCATCTCATCCTGAAGTTCAAAAAGAATTATTGAGGATAATCGAAGTAGTTGCCAAAAAAGGTGTTGATGAAATCCAATTGGATTATATTCGTTTTCCAACTCAAGGCAAAATCTCTGAAGCAATTTTCCAATTTCAGAAAGAAGATTCTTTGTATGCGATGGCAGACAGCAACTATGTTTTCAGAACTAAGTCCGATATAATCGAGGAGTTTGTTAAGCAAGCAAAAGAAATCTGCCTGAAACACGAAGTAACTTTAACCGGAGATATTTTTGCGATTGTTGCCTGGCAAAGAAAGGTTGATATTTCCAATACAGGACAGGAAATCTCCAAGATGACAAAGCATCTCGATGCGATTCATCCTATGATATATTCTTCTCACTTTTCAAAAGATTTTGGGTTCAGAGAAAAAATCTATGATGAACCTTATTTTATTGTTTTTAAAGGCACAAAATTAACCCAAAAATATTCAAACAGAAAATGCAAAGTTATACCTTATATTCAGGCAAATAGCTGGAGAGTGAATTTTAAACCCGAATTTATTTATGCCCAAATCCAGGCTGTAAACGACTTAAATGCAGATGGATACATTCTCTGGAATGCAGCAAATAAGTATTTCGATTCGTTTAGATGGATTAGAGAAAATCAGAATTTCAATCTAAAATAGATATTATTTAGATTCTGTCTGTAAACACGGTTTTTTCGACTCGTAAGTTTACCACATAGGAAAGAATGACCGTATCGGGGGAACGACGAGTCGAGGCAAAGTGCGTATTCAAGCTGCCCCCTATGAAATTATACCTAACTTCCGAATGTTTCGACTTGTCGAATCTTCGGAATGTAAAGGAGCTCTTG
>JAUWNO010000425.1 GCA_030612605.1 Armatimonadota bacterium | reverse complement strand
TTCTTGAAGGAATGTATCAATAACAATGTACCAGTCATTCAGCATTTGTTCATCAGCTATCAAAAAATCTCCAAAACCGGTTGTTTGAAGATCCCACGGAGAATAGACATTATAATTTTCAGAAGCAATTCCTTCTGAAACGTGAGATATCCAGTTATCATATTCACAGGCATCAGTATGCCAATATAAGAAGTCTTTGAATGAAGCAGTTTCCTCAATTATTGCCTGCATTTCAAGAATGATAAGAATTAAAACAAATGCCCAAAATATCTTTTTTAACATTATTTAATAACTCCTGATATCCAAAAAAAGATTGAAATAAATAGCAATTTTTGTCAAATTATTTTTTTTTATTCTGAGATTCCTTGAGACGAAAAGAATGAAGTGAAACTGGACTTGAGCTCTCCTCTATCAGCAAGCTGATAGTTCATTTAAGATGAAACATGTCAACTTTTCCCAAGATTCCTGCGGAACTTAGGACAAGTTTCGATTAAGACTTGGCACATGTCGAAGATCATATGCTAAGTCGGAATGAAATAAAAAAACATCATTTTTTAATGAAAATTATAACACCTTCATTTTTGGGAAGTTAGGATGTGGTTTCATAGGAGCTGATAGAGTGAGAGAAACAGACTGAACCAGTTTACTGAAAAAAAGCAATTCCCAACTCACGCTTCGCTGCGAGTCAAGTCTTGCTTTTGAATGTTTTCATAGGAAATTTTTGTTGTCAAAAATTATCGAGTTATTCTTAATATTTTTTAGACCTCAGTAAAATTGAGGAATTATAATTTCTGAATCGCAAATAAATGAATCAGTTAAATTATTTTATTTTTGTAATTCTTATTTTCTAACTCATCCCCTAACCCCTTCTCTTAAAAAAAGAAGGGGAACACGACCTTCTCCCTCTCCTCGTAGGAGAGGGCTGGGGTGAGGTTAGAAAGTGATTATTTTATTTGCGATTTAATTTTTAAAAACCATTGATTTAGTGAGTTCTGATTTTCAGAACAAAACAATGTTGAAGATTTTTTACTTTGACAAATTAGGTTCAAATAAAATTTCATTCTTTAGTAAAAAAAATATTGTAAAGTTCAACAAGGAAATATGGATAGAATAATTGAAATAAAAGATTTGAAAAAAGAATATAAAATGGGAAAAGTGGCAGTACCAGCTTTAAATGGTGTTGATATAGAAATCTATGAAGGTGAATTTTTAGCAATAATGGGACCTTCCGGTTCCGGAAAATCCACTCTGATGCACATCATCGGATGTCTCGATACTGCCTCCTCCGGAACTTATTTCTTCAATAATGAAGAAGTTAGTAAAATCAAAAAAAGTAAATTAGCAGTAATCCGAAACGAACAAGTAGGTTTTGTTTTCCAGACATTTAATTTGCTTCCACATTTGAACATCCAGAAAAATGTTGAATTACCTCTTACTTATGCAGGATACAGCAAGAAAAAGAGAGTTGCATTGGCAAGGAAAGTGTTAGATGAAGTTGGTTTGAGTGATCGCTTGAAACATAAACCTTCCGAGCTATCCGGTGGGCAAAGACAGAGAGTGGCAATTGCACGTGCTTTGGTAAACAGTCCTTCCGTGATTTTAGCTGATGAACCAACAGGTAATTTAGATACTGCTTCCGGTAGTGATATTCTGACGATTTTTTCCGATTTGAATTATAAGGGTAATACGATTATCATTGTTACTCACGATCCTGCAGTTGCCAAACGCGCAAATCGAGTAATAAAAATTGTTGATGGATTAATTCAAAATGGCGATATCTCTTAAAGAAAGCATTATTGTCGGTTTATCAGATTTCTGGTCTCGTAAAATTAGGAGCCTGGTAACAATTGTGGGAATCGTTTTAGGCACGATGTCCATTATTGTTGTGCTCTCTTTAGTGAAAGGAATAAACAAAAAAACTCTCGAATGGATGATGGAACGTGGTGGATTGAGCAAAATCTCAGTTTACAGGAATTGGAATTATGAAAAACAAACCGATGTTAAAAATTATTTCACTTTAAAAGAAATTAACCTGATTCGTTCCCTTGTTCCGGAAGCAAAATATTTCAATCCTCAAATCCGCGAAGGGGTACATTATTCTTATGGAGAAAATAATTATAGAGGAAGCATTTACGGTGTAATTCCTGATTTCACAAAAATTGAAGAATGGGATGTAGAAGCAGGCAGGTTTATCAGTGGGTTTGATATTAAGCAGAATAGTGATGTGATCGTGATCGGAACTAAAGTAAAAGAAGAACTTTTCGGCAATAAAAAAGCGGTTGGACAATTTATTACTGCCGGCAAGAGAAGAGTGCAAATAATTGGAGTGATGCAACATCGATTTATGGATAACAGCGGGAATATAGGTAATGATAATGCTCTTGCATATTTGAATAGAA
>JAUWNO010000239.1 GCA_030612605.1 Armatimonadota bacterium | reverse complement strand
CGTGAAGCGATTTTCGTGGTTTGGAAACTTAAGTATCTGTACATGAAAAATAAAATCTAATGGGAAAAATCGTTAAAGACCTCAAAATCGAAAAACTGGTTTATAAAGGTTATGGGTTGGGATTTAAAAATTCCATCCCATTTTTTGTGTCATATTCAGTTCCGGAAGATTTGCTCGATATTGAGATCACTCATACAAAAAAAGATGTTTCATTTGGAATAATAAAAAAGATTAAAAAAGAATCTGAAAATCGCCTTAAACCTGAATGTGAAGTTTTCGGGATTTGCGGTGGTTGTGATTGGCTGAATATTCCTTACAAGAAACAACTCGAATATAAACAACAGGTAATTGAAGAGATTTTTAGAAAATTGAAGATTGAAAAAATCAATCGACTAATTGGTTCAAATGAAGAGAAATTTTATCGAAATAAAAGCTTTTTTCCAATTACTCAAATAAATGGAAAACCAGTTATTGGAATGTTTGCCAGAAAATCACACAAAGTAATTCCTCATAAAAAATGCGAAATACATCCTCCGCTATTTGATGAACTCATTTTAGATTTTCAAAAATATCTGATTGATTCCAAAACCAACATCTATAATGAAAAAACCGGAAAAGGAACTGCCAGACATTTGGGAATTAGATTTTCGAAAACAACGAATGAACTGCTGATAATTTATGTAACAAAAACCAGGAAAATCCCTTTCTCAAAACAGTTAGTTAGAATGCTTAATGAAAAATATCCAAACATTGTAGGGATTGTTCAGAATATCAATCCCAAACAAACTAACACAATTTTAGCAGAGGATGAAAAACTACTTTTTGGTCGGGATTATCTTTACGATAAGATTGGTGATTTTAGATTCAAATTGAATTATAAATCGTTTTTTCAAATCAACTCGAATGTTTCGGAAAAAATGTATAATTTCGTGAAAGAAAATCTTGAACCTGATACAAATGTAATCGATGCCTTTTGCGGAGTTGGCACAATTAGTATCTTTATTGCAGAAAAAGTGAAACAGGTGATTGGCATCGAAAATAATGCAAATGCAATAAATGATGCAAATGAGAACGCTGAATTAAATGGAATTTCAAATTGTGAATTCTTAAAAGGAAATGTAGAATACATCCTACCTGAGATTATCAAACGAGACATTGATACAATTATTTTCGACCCTCCCAGGAAAGGACTCGATGAAAAAACCATTATTTCTCTTCCTCGAACAATTAAGAAAGTGATTTATGTCAGTTGCAATCCGATGACTCAAAAGCGTGATGTAGAGAAGTTTCTGGGAATCGGTTTTCATATAAAAATGATGCAGCCTTTTGATATGTTTCCGCAAACATATCATATTGAAAATGTTTTAATTTTTGAGCGATAGTGAAAAATATTATTCTTTCTGTTTTGATTATTTTATGTATTTCATGTTCGGAAAGTACTTCTCCCAAAGATGTTGATGAATATTTGATCAATTCAATTTTGGAAGATATAGAAACAGCTTTTGCCTTTGATGATATTGAGAGGATTATGAATCATTATCATCCGGATTTTCTTCATAATGAAAACAATTTTGCTGATGAGCATGTTATCTGGGAAATCAGGTTAGAATATAATGAGATTGAATTTTATGAAATTGGAATTACAATTAATGACAATTTCGCTACAGCAGAATTTGTTATGAAGTTAAGTTCAGGAGAAGAGTTTGATATTTTTAATGAACCTGAAGATAATGGTGATATTTCATACTTTTATTATGATCTGGATGAATGGAAAATATGCGGGAATAATTTTTCTGTGAAGGGTGATTAAGTATTAACCCAGATAAACCGGAATAAAATTTAACACCCCGATACAGTCGTTCCTCCTTACGGGGCAAGCCGAAAACACAGAAAAATCACCGAAAATAAAATCCAAGAAGTTGAATAAAATCTGGTTGCCAAGCCCCAGCTTGGCAACAAACTTGAAAGAAGTTTAATACATATCCACAATTGAATAATAGGAAAAATAGCTTCCCATCAAAAACAATTTGACAAAAAAATACTCACACCCAATTATCACTTTGTTGAGTAAAATGTTATTGAAAATCATCTCGGAAAAGAAAAAGTGAATTTGAACAAACCAGAATTGGAGGATACAATGAAAAAAATAGAAAAAAGTTTATCCGAATTCTTGATTGAAGATTTTAAGGATACATCAACCAAATTAGAATCAACAGATAAAAAAGTTCAATTTATAGTGCAAATTTATACAGCTTTAGTAACAGTAATAATATCTTCATCTTTCTATTTTTTAGTAAAATAAGTGGAAGAATAATGGATAATAAAACGCTTTTGCTTGATAAAATCTATAATGGTAAGATTTTCTTTTTTGCTGGTTCCGGCATTTCATATAATTCCGGTATGCCATCTGCTGGAAAAATATTATTAAAAACTGCTGAATTATTCTTGCCTTCTGGTGAAAAATATAAAAAAGAAAGAGAAAAAATAATTTTTGATGAAAACAAATATCATATTCAGCCAGAGGTTTTTTATGAAAATTTACTTAATATAACTAATTCTAATGATGCTTTATCATTATGGAAATGTCTATCACCGTATTATTTTCAAAAATTTTGTTTGCCAATTGTTCCCAATATTAATCACTTATTTATAGTTGACTATTCTATTAAAAACAGCGTTCCAATATTTACAACAAATTTTGATTGTCTTTTTGAGGAAGCTGCCGAAGAATTAAATTATCAATACCAAGTTATTTTACCTTATTCGAATGAAGAAGAAGAAATAATTAAGTCGTATAATGCTCTAAAAAATAAAGAAGATACCGTTTATATCTTTAAATTGCATGGATCAATTTATATTGAAAATTATGATTCAATTGAAACTCTACATACTACTATGAGTTCAATCACAAAAATTAATTTTCCAATAATTGAATTTGTAGAAAAGTTGTGTGAAAATAAATATATTGTTTTTGTGGGTTATAGTGGTAGAGATATTGATTATTTCCCTGAAATTAAAAAACGCACTTCAAAGCTTCGTCCATTTTGGATTGATAAGTTTACTAATGAAGAAACAAATAATAATTGCAAATATATAAATGCACTTCCAATTTCTTGTTATCCGGATAAATTATTAAAGGAAATAAAACCCCAATATTATCGTTCTAAACCAGAAATTAGCGAGGATGTATTAGAAAATATATTTACTGACTTACAAAATAGTATAAAGAAAAAAATCATGTTTAATGATGAAAATAAAAAATTATTATTAGGTTTGCTAAGTAGTGTAATTGGAGAATACAAATTTGCTTATAATTTTTTACTTAATCTTTATAAAAATAATTCTTTTACTAATGAAAAAAAAATAATTCTTCTTATTAATCTTTCACAACTTGCTCATGAAAAAGCTAAATTTGAAAGTTGTGGTTTTTTTGCTAAAAAGGCTTTTAAAATGACCAAACATGATTTAAGTTTAGATAGTTATGCTATTTTTACATTAAGCCAAATATCAGAGTATAAAAGAATGCTTATACCGCATATTATAGATTTCTCTTATAAAATTAACTATATAGATTATTTTTTTGTATTTACTTCTTTTATTATAAATGGAATAAAAATTAAAAGAAAAATTGAAAAGCTAAAATTTGCTAATAGTAACAAAGTATCAGATACACTCGCCATAAATAGCTCATTAGAGCATGAAATAAGACTCATTGCAATATTACAGGCAATTGCAAAACCAATTATTAATAGAAATATTATCTTTATTTCTAATTATTTGAAGAAATGTTTAAAAAATAAATTGAAGAAAATTGAAAACAAAAGTCGTTCGTATGGATACGCTCCAGGTATAGCAAATTGTCTTAAATATAAAATCAGATTAGATTGGAAAAAAGGAGAATCGCTTGAAGAAGTGCACATTTATGAACTATTAACATCAAAAACAGGTATTGAAACTGCATTAAGAGATAGAGCTCAATATCTTTTTGAAAATAGTAATTATATAAATGCAAAAAAATGTTTCTTTGAAATGTTTAAAAGCGGGTTTAAGTGCGGAAACAATCTTAATGCTATAAAAGGATTGTTAGGAGTTTCGAAGTGTAACAAGAAATTAGAGGTTAGTCCATTATTAAATCAATATGAACTAAAGAAATTAAAAAATTTAATGGATTGTGTAGAAGGTAAAATTTGGCAAAGATATTTCATAAAAGTATTAAATGATTTAAACGATGGTCTTTGATGTTTATAAAAAAAATAAAAAGAATTGGAGGATACAATGAAAAAAACAACCGCTTTATTCACTTTATTACTTTGCATATTTATTGTAAACACAGCTTTCGCAATTACAATTAATGTGCCGGGAGATTATCCAACTAT
>JAUWNO010000194.1 GCA_030612605.1 Armatimonadota bacterium | reverse complement strand
GTGTTGGCAAGGATATGTTTAGTCCGGTAGATTAGGAATAATCAGGATGCTGCTGTGAAGGCAGCATCCTGAATTAAATCATTTTTTTCTTAATTAAGGAGTTTTTATGACAAAAGAAAAATTCAATGAAGTTATAAATTTTGCCATTGCTGGGGAAAAAGATGCAATTAAATTCTACCAGGAATTGCAAGAGAAAGTAAAATTCCAAGCTCAAATTGAAATGCTGAAAGAGTTTGAGGATATGGAAAAAGGTCACGTTGTAATTTTAGAAAACATTCGAAACAAAGGATTTAAAGAAATTGAAATAAAAGAAGTTACGGATCTGCATATCAGCGATTATATCGTAGATGTGGAGCCCTCTGAAAATATGAACTACCAGGACATCCTGATAATAGCCATGAAGAAAGAAGAAAAAGCAAATAAATTATATACTGAAATGGCAAATAACTTTCCGGGTACAGAACTGGAACAGCTTTTCAGGAGATTGGCAGCAGAAGAAGCAGCACACAAACTTAAATTTGAAAAATTATACGATGATGAAATTCTGAAAGAAAATTAACAAATAAGCTTCCGGAGGTTTTATGGAAAAGTTCTCAATTAATGAAATTATTGAATTAGCAGTTCAGATAGAAAAGAAAGGTTATACCTTTTATAATAAGGCTTTAGAAAGAAAAAATTTAAACTCAAATTCTGCGGAACTCCTCAAAAAATTGCGTGATGATGAAATTGTTCACGAACAGACTTTTAAAAGGATGAGAACGGAATTGGATCAAGAGGAAATAATCCTATCAGGTGATTGGCAGGAAGTTTCAAATTATTTGAGAACCATTTCTGATTCTCACGTTTTCAGTAAACCTGACGCTGCAATTAAATTGGCAACATCCGCTTATGACGATAAAGAACTTATTGAGAATGCAATCCAATTTGAGAAAGATACTCTTCTGTTCTTTAATTCAATGTATGAAAAGATCGAGAACAGTGCTATCAGAAAAATCCTGAAAAAGATAATTGAAGAAGAAGTTCTGCACGTAGAAAAACTAAAAAACTTTTTAGCAATATCAGATGTGTAATTAAATTAATATCAATAACAAAAAAAATAAGATTTGGAGGGAACTATGATTTTTTTCTCAAAGAATGAGATTATTGAAATGGCAGTGAAAATAGAAAAACAAGGTTTTGCTTTTTATGATAGAGCATTACAGCGAAGTGATTTAAGCAATGATGCAAAAAAACTTCTGCAAACGCTTCGTGATGAAGAAAAAGTGCATGAACAAACTTTCCTGAATTTGCGTGAGAAAATAGATAATTTTGATCTGGACAGAGATATAGACTGGGACGAAGCAAAATTATATGTAGAATCGATGGTGGATACTCATCTTTTCAGCCAACCTGAAAAAGCTATACAATTAGCTGCAAAAGCACGGGATATGAAAGATCTTGTTTCTAATGCCATCCAATTTGAAAAAGACACTCTTCTGTTTTTCTATTTTATTAAGAAGTTTGTTGCCAAAGAAAAATCAAAAAAAGCGATTGAGAATATTATCGAAGAAGAAGTTTCTCATGTTGTTAAATTGAAAAAAATCCAAGATACTCTATAAAAGAAGAAGTAGGTAAAAAATGAATTTGGATGCTTTATTTAAAATCTGTTATGGCTTATACATCGTAAGTTCTAAAAAAGGAAACAAGATTAATGCACAGCTTGCCAATACTGTTTTTCAGATTACGCCCCAGCCGGCAACGATTGCTATCAGCATTGCCAAACAAAACCTGACCCACGAATTTATAAAAGAAAGCAAGGTCTTTACAATCTCAATTATTTCCGATAAATGGACTATGATAGAAATTGGAAGATTTGGATTCAGAAGCGGAAGAGACATCGATAAATTCACTGATTGTAATTATAAAATCGGTAAGAATGGAGCTCCCATCGTTTTGGATGATACAGTGGGGTATGTTGACTGTAAGGTAATAAATAGCCTGGATGCCGGCACACACACGATCTTCCTGGGAGAAGTTACTGAAGCAGAAAATCTATCTGAGCTGAATCCGATGACTTACGATTATTATCATAAAGTTTTGAGAGGTAAAGAACCAAAGAATGCTCCGACTTTTCGGGGAAAATGAGGAATAGATTGAAAAAAAATATTATTCTTGTGGTTTTGATTTTATTGATCTTACCGGTTTTCTCTCAGAAATACAAAATCATAGATACAAAAATGAACAAAGAGATCGAATTAAAGGAAATGGCAGAAAAATTGAGTGATTATGATGTGATCTTCTTCGGAGAATTCCACGATAATAAGATTTTACATTACTTGGAAATTGAGATCCTAAAGATGTTTTATCGCAATAACAAAAACCTGATCATTTCCTTGGAAATGTTTGAACGTGATGTACAGCAAGTATTGAATAAATATTTGAGTAATAAAATTTCGGAAGCAGATTTTCTAACAGAATCGCGTGCCTGGCCAAATTACGAAACAGATTACAAACCACTCATCGAATTTGCCAAAGAGAACGATCTGACGGTTGTGGCTGCCAATATCCCGCGCCGATATGCTTCTATGATCAGCAAGCAGGGAATGAATGCACTCGATTCACTTTCCGTGGAAGAAAAGAAGTTCGTAGCCGGAAAGCACAAAGTCTATGATGATGAATATAAAGTACGCTTCATCCGGACGATGCAGAGCAACATGAAACACAGCAGCAAAATGCCATCCGGCATGATGATGAATTTTGATCAGATCTACGCAGCTCAGTGCATCAAAGATGATACGATGGCAGAATCTATTTTACAGTACCAGCGCATTCCTCCCCGCCGTAAAGTTATTCATTATAACGGAGATTTCCACAGCAGGAAACACCTCGGTACTGCTCAGAAAATTCAGATTTTGGAACCAATTCTGAAAGTGGCTGTAATTGCTCCATTGATGTGTGAAAATGAATTTACCTGGAAAGATGAAGACCTGCTTGAAGGTGAATTTCTGATATTGATCAAAGACGAAATAGAAGAAGAATAAAATCAATTGTGCTTTCAATTATCATTTTTTCGGTATTTGTTTCTGAAGATGAGGATCCCGATTTTACTAAAGACATAAAAATGTCATGGATAGTTAAGTTCCCATTATTCTAGATGATTATAACTTTATAAAATTGATTTAATCCTTTCCTGAAAAAAACAATTTGACATTAAAAGGCTTTGAATTATCTTTGTTAGTGTTCACTAACAAAGTGAATTTGAGGAGGTAATGAAGATGTTCAGTGAAAGACAACAGCAAATAGTGGAAACAGCGACTAAGATAATCGCTAATAGAGGAATCCAGAATCTTACGATAAAAAATATTGCTACTGAAATCGGAATTTCCGAACCTGCATTATATCGGCATTTCAGTAATAAACTGGAAATATTGAAAGCAGTTATTACGAATTTCCAGAATAAAATGAAACCTGCTTTAGAAAAACTTAATAAATCGATAAACTCTCTAAATAAAATTGAAAGCTTCATATTAGAACATTTAAGGATAATCAGTCAGAATCCGGATTTCGCTAAAGTTATTTTTTCCGAAGCGAATTTCCAGAATGAAGATGAGTTAATATTAAAAATGAATAATATGATGAATCAATCCCACAAAATTTTGGAAACAGTTGTACAATCTGGTCAGAACAATAATGAAATTCGCACCGATGTAAGTTCATTAAGTATAGCGAGAATGATTATCGGCTCGTTGAGATTTCTTGTAACCCAGTGGAGTATGTCCGGCATGATATTCAATCTGGAAACTGAAGGTAAACAACTTTGTGATGATATGAAGAAATTAATTGTTGCAAAATAATTTTTTTTATTTAAATTTAAAGTTAGTGAGTATTAACTCACTTAGGAGAAAATATTGAAAAGATATTACATACTTTCCGAAGCTTTCTACAAAGGAATACTTGCATTTAAGATTCGGAAAGTTTAGCCCATTTGTAACCTTCCGAATCTTAATATGAGAAAGAGTGGAAGAAAGCTTCGGAATGTAATAAAAAGGAGAAAATAGTATGGAAAAATTATTGAATAAGTTACTAAGATTCCCAAAAATTACAATGTTGGTTCTGTTGATCATCTCAGTCGCATTTTTTATGGTAATGAAAAAAAACAGCAGAATGGAAACAGATCTGGATAAATATATGCCGCAAGATCATCCGGCATTTATTTATAGTGATCAAGCGGAAGAGATATTCAACATTAAAGATGGTATCATTATTGCCATTGAAAATCCGGATGGTATTTACAATACAGAGACTCTGCAAAAAGTAAAAGATCTAACTAAGCAGTTAGGTAAAATGAAAGAGATCAATAAGAATGATGTAACCTCGCTTTACACTGCTGATAACATTATTGGAACCGAAGACGGTATGGACGTGAAAGCATTTTTCAAGAAAGTTCCTACAACCGATGAAGGTTTGCTGGAAATAGCAGAAAAAGTAAGAGCAAATGAAATGATCTTTGGCAGATTGGTTTCAGAAAATGAAACTGTAACAGTGATCATTGCAGAAATTGGAGATGATGTTTTCAGTCAGGAATTTTATCATCAAATATTAGAGCTTGTACACTCTTTTGAAGGACCGGAAAAACTTTATGTTGCAGGTATTCCCATTGTGGAAGGTTCGATGGCATATTTGGGACCGAAAGATATGAAGAAGATGGTTCCTATTGTAATGTTAGTAATCGTAATTGTTCTCTTGCTTGTGATGAAAAGTGTGAAAAATACAATCTTCACAATGCTGGTAGTTGTTTTTAGTGTAGTGTGGGCTTTTGGACTCATGGCGGCTGTAAATATCCCGATCTATGCTGTATCCACCATGCTTCCGGTAATGCTGATCGCGATTGGTGTGGCAGATGGAATTCATCTTTATAGTCACCTTGATCTTTTCCTGCGTAAAAACCCTAATGCTACCCGTAAAGAAGCAGTTGCAGATATGCTGAAGGGAATGTGGAAACCGGTTGTGATGACTTCTGTAACCACTTCAGTAGGATTTATTTCACTTCTAACTTCAGAAGTATTCCCCATAAAATATTTTGGTGTCTTCACTGCTTTTGGTGTGATGGCAGCAATGCTTTTTTCGCTCA
>JAUWNO010000022.1 GCA_030612605.1 Armatimonadota bacterium | reverse complement strand
GATTGGGAAGAAACTGGCTCTTGTAACCAAGGATGCTCTGAGTTTTCTACAGAAAATTTCGGCAATGGTTATATCCTAAAAGCCGGAGGAATTGCTAATTCCGTTGAGTTGTCTTACTGCGAGATATACGATCCTCAAACTGGAGAATGGACACCTACTGATTCTATGAACTATAATCGTTCGGGTAAAGATTTTCTTATCAAAATTTCTGATACAGAAATTTTAGCAACTGGACAAGGTGGTCCCGATAATACCAGCGAAATATATAACTTTATGACTGAAGAATGGTCCCTTACTGGCAATATGCACTTTTGGCATCACGACCATACTGTCGAGGCATTTCAAAATGCTTCTGGAGACACACTCTTTATGGTCATTGGCGGAGATGCTATTAATGATTATAAAGGATGTGAAGTATATGACCGAACAACAGGAGAATACACAATCACTGGATTTTTGCCTTCGAGAAAATGGTTTTCTGCATCCATAGCATTGCCTAATGGCAATATAATATCAGCTGGAGGAGGAAGTTGTGCTTATGATTGGAGTCAGTGCGCCATTTATGATCGCATAACAGGAGAATGGACTGAAATTGCTCCACTCAATCAAGGGAGGGTGCATTGCACTCTTGAGATAACACCAAATGGCAACGTAATGGCAACTGCTGGAGTTTTCGGGAATACTTTCTTAAATTCTTGCGAAATTTATGACTTTGCAACCGAACAATGGACTTATGCCGATTCTTTAGAAATTGGCAGAGGTTGTCACTGCTCAGAAACCCTACTGAATAACAAAATTCTGGCAATGGGTGGAATCTCAGACGAAATAGGCACAGACATGACTTCTGAAATCTATAGTCCAGAAACTGATGAATGGCAAATGGCAGCTTCATTTAATGCTTCATACTCTAACTTTTCTTCTGAAGTTTTAAATGATGAACGTGTGTTGATAATGAAGGTTTGCTCTGAAATCTACACATGGAACTATCAACCAATTGTCAGTCAACCTCAAGGACAAACTCAAGGAACGATAGGAGAAGAACTAACTTTCTCCGTCACTGCCACCGATCCTGACGCTGATAGTGTCTCGGTCCGAATTGACTGGGGAAATGGCGAAATAACTGATTGGGCTGATACCACATTATTTTCTTATGCTTGGCCAGAACCTGGCGTATATCAAGTCCGCGCTCAAGTCGCCGACCAATGGTTCTTCTTAAACCCACTATGTCACAATTCCTTATCAGAATGGACAAATCCAACTATAATAACTATCACTGGAATTCCACAAATTGAAGTTTCTGCTGATTCTCTAAATTTTGGAACTGTCTATATTGGTTCAGACAGTACAAAAACTTTAGAAATTTCCAATACCGGAAACGGAATCTTGAATGTAAATCTTTCAACAAACACAGATGAATTCTCTGTTTGGCCTGAAAGTTTCAACTTAGAGCCGGAAGAAACTCTGAATGTTGAAATCACTTTTGCTCCAACTTACGAAGGTGTCATTACAGATACATTGGTGATTTTGAGCAACGACCCGGAAAACCCGGAAGTAGAAATTACTTTAGTCGGCGAAGGAGAAATTGGACTTCCAGAAATTTCAGTTTCTGCGGATTCCCTCAACTTCGGCACCGTATATATTGGTTCAGATAGTACAAAAACTATCACAATTTCCAATTCAGGAAACGGAACTCTAACCGCAGATGCTTACACAAACACAGACGAATTTTCGGTAAATCCTTCCAGTTTCAATCTAGAACCTACAGAAACTGTAGACCTTGAAATTACCTTTACTCCCAGTTATGAAGGAGTCATCACAGATACATTGGTGATTTTGAGTAATGACCCCGAAAACCCGGAGGTGAAAGTTTCTCTGACAGGAGAAGGGCAAATACAGGTTTCTACAAACAATAACCAATTATCAATTGCGAATTACGAATTACGAAATCACCCAAATCCCTTTAATCCTACTACAACAATTCAATTCAACACCGAAAACACTGAAAACACTGAATTGGTAATTTACAACATCAAAGGTCAGATGATAAGAATTTTGGAGTGCATTAACCGTGTTAATGCAAAAACGACACGGTCGTTTTACTCCATAACCTGGAACGGAAGAGATGATAACAATATTCCAGTTGGAAGCGGGATTTATTTTTATCGATTATTGATCGACGGAAAATCTAAAGCAAGCAGGAAGATGATTCTTTTGAAATGATTTAATTTGGAGTCGGTGAGTCTCTCGCCGTTTTGGAATCGGAGACTCTGTCGCCATTTTGGAATCGGAGACTCTGTCGCCGAAAATAATTAAAGCCGAGAGACTCGGCTACTCCAAAAACGGCTATTCCAAAAACGGCTACTCCAAAAACGGCTACTCCAAAAATAATAGAACTAATAATCCTACCAATAAAAATATTAAAACTTAACATAATCAATTCCAATATTAATTATTTTAATTATTAACTTGACAATATTAATATTGAAAATAATTTCGCCCCAGAATTTGGAGGTAAATATGAATAAGCGTTTAAAACAATGTCCGGTATGTAATTCTACTTTGGAAATAGTAGAATATCGTTGCCCCAACTGCGAGACTTCAATCAAAGGCAAATTCGGAGTGGGAGATTTTGCAGCTCTTACTCCTACGCAACAAGAGTTCGTAAAGGTTTTCGTTTGTTGTCAGGGCAATATAAAAGAGGTGGAGAAATCCCTGAAAATATCCTATCCTACAGTGAAAAACAAATTAGCAGATGTATATGCAATTCTCTGTCCATCCAAAAAACAGGAAAGAACAGTGATTTCAGAAGACATCCTGGCTGAGATTGAAAAGGGAAATCTCACTGTGGATGAAGCAATCTTAAAAATAGAACAAAGGAGTTAAGCATGATTAAAATCGACAAAAAGTATGAATTTGAAACAAAAAGCAACCTGAAGGTAAAATTTCTTTCGAAAAATCTATCTTTAGAAGTAATCGGTTGGGAAAATGAAACTTCAGAATTAGAAGTAAAATTCGAGCTTGAAAAAGCTGGAAACAAAAAAATTAAAATTGAAAAAATCGTAGAAACAGATTTCAATCCAAAGGAAAATAAGTTAAAAATCAAAATAGCTGTACCAAAAGATGTAGAGATAAAACATTCAGAATTAATATTGAAAGTTCCAACTCTCACAGAAATCAATTCAGAAATAAAAAATGGTGCAATTTCTGTTCTGAATTTATTTGGAAATCAAATGCTACACACTGTAAATGGAGCGATAAAGCTGGATCATGTGAATGGAAATATGATTTGTAAGACTGAAAACGGAGCAACTAAAATCATTGAATGTAAGGGTGATGCAGATATTTTCACTGAGAATGGTGCGATAAAAATGATTAAATGTGATGGAAATATGAAACTGAAATCCCAAAATGGAGCGATAAAATTAATTGATTCCAAAGGCATTTTAAAACTCGAACATAAAAACGGCATGATTCGGATTTTGGACGCAGGATTCGTACAAGCGGAAATAATAAATGAAAATGGTGGAATCTATTATGAATTCAATCCAATAGAAAAAGGAAATTTCAGGTTTGAAAACAATAATGGAAAAATTCATCTTGTTATTCCTGAAGAAATTCCATATAAGATCGAAGCACGAAACAGGATGGGGAAATTTCATGTGGGACTGCAGGGAAATTATGAACGTAATCAGGAAGGAAATGAGCAAATTCTTAAAATGATAAAAGGTTCCGGAAACGTGAAAATCTCGGCAAAAAATCGAATGGGAAGTATCCTGCTGGTCAATTCTAAAGGTAAAACAAAAAGTCTCAATTTCAGTTTTGTGGGAGATATCTTTGATAAGACTCTGGATAAGATTCCTGAAGAATATCGTGAGCAAGCGCGAAAAGGCTTTAATAAGGCAAAAGCAAAATTGATAAAAATTAATGTACCGGATATAAATTCGATCGTTTCGGAAGTAATAACTGATATACAGCATGAATTCCACAATGTTCAGGATACGTTTTCCACTGATGAATTCAAAGAAAAAGCAGAAGAAGAAATTGCAAAAGTGATTGATAAAGTAAAAGAAAAAGTTCAGAAAAAAGAACTTTCCGAGCAAGAAAAAGAAATGGTAAATGAGCGAAGTCGATTGAAAATCCTGCAAATGCTGCAGGATGGAAAGATCACAGCAGATGAAGCTGAAAGACTGATCAAGGCAATGGAGAAACAAAATGGATGACAAACGAAAAATAATAGACCTGGTCTCGCAAGGGAAAATTTCTGCTGAAGAAGCAGCTAAACTTTTACAAGCTCTCAATCCCAAAACACAAGTTATCAAAAAAGGAAAAAGACTAGTTTTACAGGTGAAAAAAGAAGGTTCTGAAAAACCCAAAGTTAATCTATCCATACCATTGAATTTAGCGAAAATTGGTATAAGTTTTTTATCTAAGAATGGCAAAATAAATGCCTCTTTCGGGAATTCCAATTTTGATTTTTCATCGATAAACTGGAAAGAGATAATTGAAATGGCAACTTCAGAAGAGATAGGAGAGCTTTTTTACCTGGAAGTTGATGAAAATGACGGCTCGATAACTTTAGTTCGAGTTTTTGTAGAATAAATTTATTTTTAGCTCACGGATTTTCACAGAAACGCACGGATTACTAATTTATTAAAAATATTAACCAAGAACAGCAACCTTGAATTTTGAAAAGGTTCAGGGTTCAAGGTTCTGGGTTCTGGGTTCTCGGTTCTGGGTTAGGATGAAACTAAAACCTGAATGAAATCTTGAAAGTGCTTATCATAGATACTCTGAAAATGTCTCTTTCAATGGCTACTTACATTTGACACTTTCAGAGTAATAATTTAAAGAAACCTTGAAAGTGCTTAGCAGGAAGAAGTATTAAAAGAAGCCTTTTCAAGGATGGTTTTTCGCTTTCGAGAAAGTTTGCCTTTCAAACAATAATCTTGACACAAATCTCACTAAAATTCATTCGAAGAAAAGAATGTTTTGAGGGATTTAATGAAACGAATTATTTTTATTTTTATTATTAGTTTGATATTTGCAATTTCTTATGCTCAGAATCTGGATGAAAAAAAAGAACATCTTGAAGAGCTGAAAGAACAAATTGAAACTCAAACAGAAATTATCAAAAAAACTGAACAAGACAAAACAAAAACAGAAAAAGACCGCGATGAATTTGAAGATAAAAAGAAAGATGCAGATTCCAAAATAAAAAAATTACAGAAAACCCAGAATGAAGCAAAAAGAGAAGTTGAAAGAAACAAAGCAGACCTGAATAGAACTGGAGAGAAATTATCTCATAATAAAACGAAATCAGAAATATTTGATTTCTTATGTGAACTGGAATTTAATAAATTATATGAATCTCACTATAAAGGAATGATATCTTATGAATATAAAATTGATAGCAAGCTTATTTCATCATTGATTTTACAGACAGCAAAAGAGAAAGAAGAATATGATAAACAGGTTTCCAAATTTGATAGAATAAAAACAAATTTAGAGAAAAAGCAGAAAAAAGACGAGAAATATTACCTGGATGTTAAATGGTCTAAAACTGTTACGCAGAAAAAGAAAAAGCAATATTCGCAAAAAGTAGATGAATTAGAGAAAGATATTGTGATGCTGCAAGAAGAAAAAAGAGCTGCTGAAAAATGGAAATTTGAATTAGAAAGTGAAGCAAAAGCTCTGGATGATTTGATAGCAAAATTGCAGGCAGAAATTGTAGCTCCGGATTATTCATTCCAGTTTTCCACTCCCAAGTTGATCTGGCCGGTTCAAGGGGAAATCCTGAAATATTTTGGAGAGCAGAAAAGCTCTTCTTATAATGTTACGATCTTTAATAATGGCATCGATATTGGAGTGGATAAAGGTGCTGAAGTTGTGTGTGTGGAAGAAGGAGTTGTTGCTTTTGCAGAGCGTTATGGAAATTCGGGTAAAATGGTGATAATCGATCATAAGAATGGATTTTTCTCTTTGTATTCTCATAACAGTGTTTTGCTGGTTTCCAAAGGTGATAACGTTGAAAAAAATCAGGTAATTGCTCTTTCCGGTTCTACCGGTTTGGTAGAGAAGCCGGTTTTACATTTTGAGCTGAGAAAAAGAGGAACTCCGGTAAATCCTCTGGAATATCTGGAAAGATAGTAGTATAGCGTTTCTAAATAATTTAGCAATTAAAGAAAATACCAAATACAAATACTATAAAATTACAAACAACAAATCCCAAAAAACAAATAAATCACAAATTCCAAATATCAAATTACAAATAAAATCCAAATATCAAATAACAAATAAGAGAAAAGTTGAAAGAGACTTTTTCATCCCAACCTTGAATCCTGAACCTCTGACCCCTGAACCTTGAACTTCTATTTGTTTTGAATTTGTCCCGTCGTCGGGATGATCATTGTTTTTTCCTGCCCTGTTAAATAAATCGTAGATTTAATGCGAAGCATTATTTAACAGGGTGAATAATTTGTGTTCTGGATTTTGATATTTTATTTTATTTCTTCAAACTCACCCAACTTTTTGTTTTTTCTAACTTCATCCCAGAGGAAATAGCGACCGTTCATTGCAATGTAAATCCCAGCAGGAAGCGTCTGGACAAACGCTATCGCACTGCCGAGATTGAAAAGCCCGTCTGAACTCCCAAAAGTGTACGGCACCATAGCACCGGTTATCACAATGGTTTTATTCTCCACAATTTCTGCTATTATCCTGGCGGTTTCAACCATTGTGTCGGTTCCATGTGTAACGACTATCCTGTTTTCCTTTGCATTTCTACAATTCTTAGCTATGGTTTCTCTATCGTCTTCGCTCATCTCATTGCTGTCCACCATCATCAAAGTTCTGATGTTGACATTTAACCTTGACCTTCCCAGTTTAAGCATCTTGGGAACATGAGATTCAGAGAAATAGAGATCTCCTGTAATCTCGTTATATTCTTTATCAAATGTTCCACCGGTTATGATTATCCTTATTGCATCTTTCATAATTTTTCCTTATTTAAAAGAATTTTTTTTCTTTTATATTTATGAGTTTTTCTTTTTGGATGGAATATTTTGTCAATTGAAATTATTTTGCACGGTTTCCATTGAAAAATAATACTATTCTTTTCAACTGTTAGCTAAACAAACCTTGCAGTCACAGCATGGGAAGGGATCGTCTTGAACCTCTGGTTAGGCTTATTAGGCTTTGAATGCTATAAATCTCATATACTTCTTATCTAAGTAGAGTCTATCCGTAAACTCGGATTTTTCGACTCGTAAGGAACGACGAGTCGAGACAAAGCGTGTATTCAAGCTACCTCGAGTCGTCGTCGCAAGCTCCTTACAACTCGAAATTGTACTTTACGGACGGACTCTAAGTAGTTTATGAACCTGTTTATGAAATAATTATTAGAATTTTTATTGTTACTTCAAAGTCGGTCTTGCCTTCATAATCTGAGATATTTATATCTGATAGATATAATCTTCCTTCTAATCTTGCAGTATTACGATACTTTTTTTCGATAATCTCTTCAACAGCAATTTTATATTTTTCTATTAGAGATTTCTCCAAATTTTCAGTTCGAAAACTGGTCTCTAATAACAATGCCTTTTCTACATCGATATCTTCCATATCTATTGGCGAAGATAATATTGTAAGATATTTTTTATCTCCCAGGCAATAAGATTCTACTTCCTGAACATCCTTTAATATGCCCTTTGAGCTTGTTGTGAAGTTCACGGAACCATTGCTTTTTTCATATAC
Organism: Armatimonadota bacterium; assembly: GCA_030612605.1. GTDB lineage: Bacteria > Cloacimonadota > Cloacimonadia > Cloacimonadales > TCS61 > JABMPU01. The sequence goes on along the minus strand of JAUWNO010000022.1, from coordinate 5,028 downwards.
AAATTCTCGTCCGGAAACCTGATCCACTAAATTCGCTAAGGCATTGGACTTGGCTTTCGTTTTAGCCATTTCATCACTTGCATAAGACTTTCCTGTTCCATAACCCATGATGTTAATTTCTTTTACACCATTCTCTTTGAGCTTAATTTCTTTGAACGTCCGATCGCTGGAACATGAAATAAGTACAAGTACTGCCAGAATAGCAATTACCATTTTTGTTTTCATTTAACACCTCTTTATTTTTTTTTCTTTCGATTTTCAGTTATTGAGAGCAACATAATAAGCTGTTCAAATGCTGCTTTAGCCATCATGCAACTGTTGTTAACATTGTGCTAACCTGCTGTAATGGAGCACAGCGGAATTTGCAGTCCGAGTGAATTTGCCTTGTTATGCCCATATTCAAACTAGAAGGCATCGTTAGCCTTTTGCTCTTTCCAAAATTCAATCAACTTCCGAAGAAACTGATCTGCTGATATTTCAGTTCCATCTGGATACTGAATAATCAATGGTCTTGCAAATCCATCGCTAAACGCTGATGAAAAACCCTTTTGCGTCCGGGTTGTTACGGATTTATTGCTAAAGTGCTTGGTGCCATTCGTGATATTTCTTGCCACTTCGAAATCTTGGACCAATAGGTTATGGGCAGGATATACTGCCTTGAACTCATCGAGTGTGAATTTTTTTTTGTGAACCCATTCGTACAGATGATATGCCATTATTGTAGTTAGTAATGCGTATTGACTTGACGAATTATTTCTTAAAAATTCTTCATACTGCGGCAGAACCATTTCGTTGAAAAAAGTTTCCGCATTCTTGATTTCAAAACTTGAAGTGTGAGTCATAGTTCAACCTTATATTTTACAGACGCATAACATTCAAACTCAGCTGCCGGAAAGCTCATCTTTACGGTAAAATAGAGTGAGTTGTTATGAGTTATTATTTATGAACTCTTCTGCTGTTAAAATTTCTATATCAAATTTGCTTTCCAGTTTTTCTCTCAAGTCATTTTTTATGAATCCTCGTTGATCATTAGTAATAAAAATGTCTCTTTTATCTGTTATGTGAGTTTGTAAAATTATTGCATCTCGCAACATATTGCGATAGCCTTTAGATAGACTATCGCCTTTTTTAGGAAAAGATCCATTGCTTATAATATCTAAAATCTCTCTCAAAACACCAGACGATTCCTGTCCGTGGTAGCGGGCGCAACCAAAACGCGATTCTCCAATCACAGCATATTCAGGGGTAGAAGGTATATGTTTCAATTCTTCTTCAAAGGATGTTCCCTCTACTTCTCGATTCGTTACAGAAATGCATGTATATTCGTAGCCCTTTTTATCACAGATTTCAATTACCGTATTATCGGTTATTATGTTTGTATCAATTGTTATTTTTTTCATACTTTTTACTCATAACGGTGGAAATAAGCTGCAAAAACGCAACCAATAAAAAACTTATCAAGCTTAAAATTAAATCCCATCTGCGTTTTTGTCAGCTTGATTGGATTGTTATAATTTTAAAGGAGACAATTGAATCTACAAGAACATTGATAGATGGAGCGATTTATTGCCCAATCAAAATACTATTTTAAATCTAATCTTTTTACATATATGAGACGATGACCAAGCATATCTACGGCAGCTTGTGATTGCTCCAATGGTATATAACCTATCAAAGGTTCGTATTCACCGTGCTCCGGTTCCATTTTGATAAAAACAACTTCCGTAAAAATAGGTTTAAAACCTTCTATTTGCAATCTAACGGGACCACATACGCTTCCTGATTCTGTTTTTTGAGTTGCGGTTTCAAGTTCTACAGTACGAATTTCCTCAATATTTCCTAACCGTTCTCTCCATTCTGTTGGAAGTATCATATGTGAAGCACCCGTATCGACCAAAGCATCAATTCTAAACGCCTTATCTTTATCCATAGGATTTGATATGCTGACAGATGCTATTATTCGTCCCATATTGACCTCCTTTTCTGATTATAACTAAGTCATTTTCTTTTTTAATATTGCTTTCAGTCAAGTGAAATAGTATAAAGACTAAAAAACAAGATTTCGCCAGAAGAAAACTATTTATGAATTATAACTCATTCTTATCTTGTGAGCTCTGCAAGATAACACCCTTATAGCTTCGCTTCATAATATAAATCCATTTTTATAAATTATTTTCATTAAAAAACTATTCAGAGAAAAGTGAAACATCTTTTTCCTGTCAAATTATTTATGAAAAGTATTGCCAAAAAATAAATAATTTCGGTTGGTTCAATGAACATTTGCACTAATAGTATGAGTGACTTTCGAATATCCATTTCAATTGTTTTTTCTATTTCAGAAACGGTTGAAACCATTGAAAAAAATACAATTTGGAAAACGATAGTAATAAGCTGCAAAAGCGTAACATCTTTCTTATCTATAAATTACAAGAAATAATATTAACTCAACCAGCACAAATATAAAAACCCGTCTGCATTTTTGTCAGCTTCATTGGATTGTTATAATTTATCTTTTTTAATTTCTTCCACAAGTGTATCGACAGAATAATTTTTCTGCCATTGTTGCCGTTCTTTAACATAATTTCCATGACCTTGATCAATTTGTTGCATAAATCGAATTAATCCGACTACACCAATACTTTTATAAAGTGCTTGAATACCTAACCGTTGTATTTCATTTTCTGTTTTATAATTATCTACATTCATAATAAAACCTCTTCTAACCATTTTAGCGGATTACTGACCTTTATCTTCAAATCTTGAATTTTTAAAGTATTTTTCAGAAATTGGTCATCAACAGTTAGCATTACATCTGCTCTATTCTCCGAACAAGCCAGATGTAATGCATCGAAAGCCTGCAACCCCATATTTTCAAATTCCTCTGCTCTTGATGATATTATATCATTTATTTTTACAACAATACTTGCTAACCCATTTATGATTTTCAGCTCCTTTCTTCTTCCTTCATCTGGCGTATTTGAAATCTCAAATTCGACAATCTCGCTACTTATTAATTGCCAATGTTTCTGCTCACAAAGAAATAAAATCATCTTGATTGCCTCTGATTCAAGTCTTATACGAAGATTCGTCTGATCGTCGAATGGTCTATTCAAACAACAATTGTCCAAGTAAATTTTCATAATAACAAGTCTTTTTATCCCTCTTATAAATGATAACTTATTCTTATCTTTACAGTTTGCAAGATAATTCTCATATTATTTTGTTTCAAAATATAAATCCATTGTTATGATTATTTTCATTAAAAAAACTATGCAGAGAAAAGTGAAACATCTTTTATTTGTCAATTTTTTTATAAAATACTTGCCTAATAAATCATTCTTTTTTTGTTTATTCAGTATATTAGAGATGAAATTATGAAAATTTATGATAAAATTCCAAAAGTAAAATATTTTGAAGATTCTGTATTTCTACATTTCACAGGAAATATGTTCGGGATTGGCTGTTCAGCTTTCAGCAAAAGAGGAATAAAAAAAATAAATGAATTAAAACAAAAAACAGAAAATAAAGGTTACATTGTTCTAATTCCGGAACTGGGTTGGTTAGATAGATTCTGCGAGCAGCAAGACGTGAAAATCCAAAGGATTTTGCAGCAATACTGGCCCGGGAATTTAACGGTTTTATTGGATGTTAAAACCGATAAATTAGGCAATGCCGCATTCAATAACAAAGTAGGTTTTCGCATTCCTGCCAGCAACTTTCTCAGAGAATTCATCAAACAGATAAATGAGCCGATTATCAGCACGAGCATAAATGTATCAAATGAATCTTCAATAAATAATCTCAACCAGATTCTAAAAGAGAAAAAAGAGTGGTTTGATTTTGCTATCCTTCCTAAAAATGAAGAAAAAGAAGAAATTGCTCCTTCCACAATAATAGATTTTTCTGATAATAAACTTTCCTGTACTCGCGAAGGCAGCGTTGAATTCCAAAAAATAAAGGAATCTTATCTGTTTCCACAAATCTTATTCATTTGCACTGCTAATATCTGCCGCAGTCCTATGGCAGAATATCTGACAAAAAAGATGCTTATAAAAAATCATCTCGCTTTTCGAGTAGCTTCTGCAGGATTTTTGGAGGGAGGATTTCCCATTTCCAAAGGCTCTCGCATATTTCTTACTGAAAATAATATTGACGCATCTAAGCATATTTCTCAGAAAGTGAACAGGCAAATAGTGCAAGATAGCTTTCTTATCTTAACAATGACGGAAATGCATAAACAGCGATTGTTGGAGCTTGAGCCGAATGCTGTTTATAAAGTTTTCACGTTGTCGGAATATTGTGATTTTTCTATTGATATAGATGATCCTTATGGATTGGATGTTTCTTTTTACAGGGAAACATTTAAAAAAATAAAGGAAAGATTAGAAATTTTAATAAAAAAAATCATTGATTAAAACTGATGAATTTGATTAAAATTGATAAACTTAAAAAATGATTATATTCTTATTCAGTTTACATCAATGAGAAAAAAATAGCAATAATCTTATGAAGGAGGAGAGATGAAAAAGAGTTTAATTGTGATCATCCTAATAATTTTAGGATTGGTTTGCTGGGCACAAACTGATTTCGAGGAATATCAAAAACAGCAGGAACAAGAGTATTCCGGATATGTGGAAAAGGAGAAGCTGGCAGAAGCGAATTATTATAAACAGCAGGATTCTCTTTTTATCCAGTACAAAGATCAAATCGAAAAGTTGTGGAACGAATTTGTGGAATCAACTCCCAAAGAGTGGGTTAGTTATAATGCAGATTTTTCCGGGCGAAGCCAGGTGGATTTTGAAAAAGACGAAATCAAAGTAGCTGCTGTAGTGGAAGAAACCGAAACTAAAGAAGAAAAAAAGAAACAGGAAGAAAAAGCAAAAGAGATCGTCAAAGAGCAGTTGATTTCCATTTTAAAGGAAAAAGATGAAGTAACAAATGAACCGATTCTGAAAGATCAAGTGCAAAATCCAGTTAAAAAAAATGAACCCATCAAAGAAAAGGAAATCGAACAATTAGCTGAAGATA
>JAUWNO010000459.1 GCA_030612605.1 Armatimonadota bacterium | reverse complement strand
TTGAGGTCTCTCTCGCAACGCCAGAGATGCGGCTTAGCGGCAACGCTCCACAATTCAGAGAATCCGTACCGCATCGCCCACTGAACGGCTCTTCTTGCGATTTGGAGAGTCGGTGGCGGCTTGCCCGGCTCCTCGTCAATGTAGTGTACTTCAAAGATACTTTCGGGGCGAACATCAAACTGGGTACAGATGGAAGCGTTGAGCTTCAGGGACTTCTGCAAGGCGATAAAGCTGCTTTCGACGTGGATGTCAGACTGGGTACAGATAGAAGCATTGAGCTCCAGGGACTTCTGCAAGGCGATCAGTGCGATAAGCAAGTTAGACAAAATTGTCCAGGGAGCTCCGAAACCGAAAGCCACGATTCCTCTTTTTTCTATCTTTTTCAACTCACTCCTCCTTTTGAAATTTGTTATTGTATATAATAACAAATATCATATAATTTGTCAAGTTTTTAAGGCCGGATGTCATACCAATATGATAATTTCCTAGTAGAGCAATATAGAAATTTCCTACCCCGATAGTTTGTGTCATAATTTTCTTAGGTACATCTAATAAACTTAAGAAAACAAAACCATGGCACAAAAAAATTTAATCACTATGACCCAAAAAGAATTATCAAGGTATGAGATTATTAAAAAGTTGCTTAACAAGGAGATTAATGGCACAGACGCCGCTAAACAAATTGGCGTATCAGTGAGACAAATTAGAAATCTCAAGTCAAAAGTAAAAAAGTACGGCGCAAAGGGAATTATTCATGCCAATAGAGGCAAACCAAGCAACAGGAGAATGTCAAAAGAAAAAAGGAATAGAATAGAAAGGATAATTAAAAAAAATTATTCATATTTTGGACCAACCTTTGCGGCCGAAAAATTAGATGAATGCCATGGAATAATAGTAAGTAATGAAAAATTAAGGAACTTAATGACTAAATGGAATCTTTGGAAACCTAAACCGCACAAGCAGGCGAAGAATAAGCATTTTTGGAGACCAAGAAAAGATAACTTCGGTGAAATGGATCAATTTGATGGTTCATATCATGTCTGGTTCGGAGACGAAGAAAGCTGTTTGCTGTTGTCAGTTGACGACGCTACGGGAAAAATCACTCATGCTAAATTTGACACCAATGAAAGTGTTGTTGCCGTATTTAAGTTTTGGACTGAGTATTTCGAGAAAAATGGGCTACCAATATCAATATATTTGGATAAATTCAGCACATACAAGGTAAACCATAAAAACGCGGCAGATAACAAGGATATGATTACTCAGTTTGAAAGGGCTACGAATCAGATTGGGGTAAAACTAATTAAAGCCAATAGTCCTCAGGCAAAGGGCCGGATAGAAAGAATGAACAAAACATTACAAGATAGATTAGTCAAAGAATTAAGATTAGCCAATATATCAACTATGGAAAAAGCAAATAAATTTTTCAAAGAATACATCCCTAAATTTAACGCTAAATTTAGTGTAGTGCCTAGCAGAAGAGCTAATCTACATAAACCATTAAACAAAACAATAAGAGCAAAATTACCACAAATATTCTCTGTTCAAGATCAAAGAAAGATAATGAATGATTATACAATCAGGTTTAAAACTATGTTCTACCAACTAAACGAAACGCAGCCAACCACTGTTTACAAAAAAGATTTAGTGGTTGTGGAAAGGCATTTGAATGGAGAAATTAAGATTAATTTAAAAGGGCATTATTTGAATTACACTGAACTGCCAGAGAGGCCCAAAAAAGAAATTAATGTTAAACTGCTCGCGCTCACAAACAGAAAGGCATCGCAATGGAAACCACCCGTGGATCATCCATGGAGAAACCAATTTTTATGGGATAAGATAAAGAACAATCAACCTGCTTTAATTGAAAAATAACTAATTAATTTCGCTAGGTAGGAAATTTCTATATTGCTCGCTATAGGAAATTTCTATATTGCGTTGACAGTTTTTAAGGCCGGACCTCTTCAAGGTGAACAAAAATGGAGGGATTTTAGGAGAGAAAAATTTTTGCTACTGAATTAATTCAGTATTTAATTCAGTAGCAAGTGTGATATACTTAAACTATGGCAAGAAGAAAATTAAAAGAAAAAAACATTAGAAAACTTACCAGAATGGGAGGTGGGCGAAGTATGGGATTAACTTTGCCTATTGAAATTTTGCACGAGTTGAAATGGAGAGAAAGACAAAAAATAAAAGTCCGAAAAT
>JAUWNO010000058.1 GCA_030612605.1 Armatimonadota bacterium | reverse complement strand
CGATTTCTTTCAGGATCGCCAGTTTGTAATCTTTAGAAAATCGGCGGCGTTGCTTCTTTATTCTTACTTCTGTATTTTGAACAGACTCATCATTTTGCTGTGCAAAATTTGGCGAATTTCCAGTCGTCCTACGGACTCCTTCCAATTCACCAAATTTTATTAATCTCTTCTTCGCTTTCTCCATTTTCACCTTCCTTTTCACACACTAATTTAGTGTAGAAAAGTGTCCAGTGTCATCTTGGCACAGAGGGCTGTTAATGCCTTTTGAAATTAATTCATTTGGATTTTTATTAGAAATTAGAAATTTTAAATTTGTCATTTAATTGTACTGTTAGGTTTTCTCAAGTTTTTCAACATCAATTAAATCTTGTGGTCTTCCTGTTGCTTTTTTTGTACTAATCAGGTCTTCCTTTCCAATAAAATGCATCTCTATATCGTTAATTATGATTGATTCACGGTTTTTCCAGGCTTTTTTAAAAGCAATACCTGGAATAGACATTAGAATATCGATTCTTATAGGAGGATATCCCATTTGATAAAAATAGCCTTTTTTACAAAAATCTTTTGCTGTCAGATTTGAAAGTGGGGCACCAAAATCTTTTAAGGCTTGAAAAACTGCTGCAGCATTAGCCTTATCGATTGAAATTAAAATATCCAGATCTTTTGTGAAACGTGGTTCTGAATATTTCATAACTGCGTAACCTCCTACAATAAGATATTTTACATTATGCTTTTTGAAAAGATTCAACAGTTCTTTGAAGTCTTGGCTGGTGAGCATTTTTACCCCTGATTGTTAAATAATCTTTAATCATTTCATAGACAGCTTCGAAGATTTTTTTTTCTCCTTGATTTTGCCAAAATTTTAGATCAAAATCATTGTCTTCACCAAGCTTTCCATAATTTTCTTTTATTTTATTATTTTTTTTTGCTTTCTGAATTAAATTATCCGGTAAATAAAGTTTGGTTCTTGTTTCTCCTACTTGATTTTTCATTTCTCACATCCTTCTTTATTATCCAATATAATCTTTTTAACAAATTCTCTGTCAATGAAAATTTCATTGGGAAATTAGATAATAAAATTTCTAAATCCAAATTACCTAATTTCTAACAAAATGTTAAAAACCAAAATGTCAAACTTCCGTCTGTTAATGCTTTTTGAAATTTATTCATTTGGATTTTTATTAGATATTAGAAATTTGTCCTTTGTCATTTTCTTTTTACTTTTTCTAAAAAATTATCGGTTCCTTATAAACTCCAAAAATCTCTTTCAAAGTTCCACACATTTCGCCAAGCGTAGCATATTCACGAACACAGTCCAATATTCTGGGCATTAAGTTTTCTCCGTTTTCAGCAGCTTCTCGAAGTTTGATCAAAGTTTCTTTTACTTTGGAATTATTTCTTTCTTCCTTTACTTTAATAAGAGATTTCTTCTGGTCGATTTCTACTTCTTTTGGAATTTTCAGAAGCTCAATATCAATATTCTCTTCTTCTTCATTAAATAAGTTTACACCGATATGGAATTTTTCCTTCTTCTCCAATGCTTTCTGATATTCATAAGCACTTCGGGAAATTTCCCTTTGGAAGAAACCCTTTTCAATTGCTGGAACAACACCACCTAAAGTTTCGATCTTATCGAAATATTCCAAGGTTAGTTTTTCTAATTCATCTGTTAAAGCTTCCACATAATAAGAACCACCCAAAGGATCGATCGTGTTGGGAACACCTGTTTCATAAGCGATTAATTGTTGAGTTCTTAGAGCTATTTTCACTGCTTTTTCTGTGGGAAGAGCATAAGTTTCATCCATTGAATTCGTATGAAGTGATTGAGTTCCACCCAGAACTGCAGCTAAACCTTGAAATGCAGTTCGTATGATATTATTTTCAGGTTGCTGTGCTGTCAGACTGCATCCGGCAGTTTGAGTATGGAATCTGACGAGATATGATTTCGGATTTTGAGCATGATATTTATCTTTCATCAGTTTTGCCCAAATCCTACGAGCAGCTCGATATTTTGCGATCTCTTCAAAAAAATCTAAATGAGAATTAAAAAAGAATGATAAACGAGGTGCAAATGTATCGACCGGAAGACCTGCTTTGATCCCATAATCAACATAAGTATAACCATTTGCGAGAGTGAATGCAAGTTCCTGAAGTGCAGTGGAACCAGCTTCGCGGATATGATAACCGGAAATTGAAATAGTATTCCATTTAGGAACATTGTCAGAGCAATATTTAAGAATGTCTGTTATAATTCTCATTGAAGGTTCAGGAGGATAGATCCAGGTTTTTTGTGCTTGATATTCTTTGAGCATATCATTTTGAATTGTGCCGGTTAGAGCTTCTTTTGGAACTCCCTGTTTTTCACCAACAACGATATACATTGCCAGCAGCATTGCAGCAGGTGGATTGATGGTCATGGAAGTTGAGATTTTTTCCAGGGGAATACCATCGAAGAGAATTTCCATATCACGCAGGGTATCGATCGCAACACCGCATTTACCTACTTCTCCCAAAGACATCGGGTCATCGGAATCTTTTCCGTACAAAGTAGGAAAGTCAAAAGCAACTGACAAGCCGGTCTGACCGTGTTTTAAGAGATATTTATAACGATTATTAGTATCTTTGGGAGTTCCGAAACCGGAAAACTGCCGCATTGTCCACAATCTTCCGCGATACATTGTTGGTTGAACTCCACGAGTATATGGATATTCTCCCGGATAATTCAGATCTTTTTCATAATCAAAATCTTTTATATCATTCGGTGTGTATAATGGATTTATTTTAATTTTTGAAAGATTGGAGAAATTAATATCTCTTTCTTTTCGCTTAGAATATTTTTCTTTCCATTTTTTTTTACTCATTTGAACTCCTTTTTATTTAACCACGAATTACACGAATTACGCGAAAAAAATTATTCACTATTTCAACAATTTTTCAATATCATTCTTCAATATTGGTAAATGTTTATAAATAATTCCCCAAATATTTTCATCTGAAATTCTATCATAAGAGTGAATAATAAAATTTCTCAAACTTATGATTGATTTGGCATTTGAAATATCAATATCAGGTTTTACTTTTATGATTCGGTTTACAGCTTCTCCAATTATTTCCAAATTCCTTTCTATTGCTCTTTTTAGAATCAAATCCTTTCGATATTCTAAAAAATCCTTATTCATATTTTCAAAAAAAGAATCAATTTCATCGATAGATAATTTTATGTCAAATAACCACTTTTTTATTTTTTCTTCCATAATAATTTCTTATTCCTGTTAATAGAAGCGATCAAATAAGGATTTCGCAAGGTTTGTTCTTCAACCATATCGATATTACGATCGAATAAAATTTCCAATTTATTTTTCAGATCCAGATAATTATCAAAATACTCAAGTAAATCGACACCCTGAAATTTAATTAAAAAATCTATATCACTTTTTTTTGAGAACTTATCTGACAAAATTGAACCGAAAACAAAAATTCTTTCGACAAAATGTGTCTTACAAATTTCAATTACTTTTTCCAGGTTACTTTCGATTATGTTCATTGTTATTAACTCTCTCCGATCTTTTAATAAAGTTATAAAGTTTCAGCTTTTTCCATCCGATAATTCGATAAATCAATAATTCTATTTTCCATAAATTTTAATCCCTTCTTCATAGGTGTTTTTGTAGAAAGGTAAAATATCCATATATTTTCTGAAACGATTGTAAGTTTCCTCAGTAATAGAAACTAATAGATCAAAACGTAAAGAAAGTTCAGCCATTATATCAGCGATTTTATATTTGCGAGCTTTCAGATTTTCTTCTGTATCATCCACAATTATAAAAAAATCTATATCTGAGTCCTTGGTTTGTTTATTTTTAGCATAAGAACCAAATAAGAATATTTCTTTATGTTTTTTCCCGAACAACTCAATCATTTTTTTGTTTATTTCTGAAAATAACATTTTTCTGTTCATTTATTCTCCGCCTTTAAAAATCTTCTTTGCAATTTCATCTACAATACAATGAGGAGTAATTTTTCGATCGTATGCTTTGTCTATCATTTTTTTTAAATGTTTTTGATCTATGATGTAATTATGCAGATGAGTTCTAATTTTTTCTTCGATTAATTCATTAACTCTTAAGACTAATTTATTCTTTCTTTCTATTTCAATTTCTCCACTTTTTTCCAAATATTCTTTGTGGAATTTAATTGTGGATACAAGTTCCTCGATTCCCTGGTTTTCAATTGCCACAGTTTTTAGGATTGGAACCTGCCACTTAATTTTTTCGTCTCTCAATTCAAAAGCGAATTTCAGTTCCATCATTAATCTGTCAGAACCAGTTCGATCACCTTTATTCACGACCAGTATATCTGCCACTTCCAGAATACCGGCTTTCATTGCCTGGATTGCATCACCGGATTCGGGAACTAATGTGACAACAGTTGTATCACAAACCTGAGCAATATCCAATTCCACCTGTCCCACACCAACCGTTTCGATTATTACATAATCCATTCCAGCAGCATCCAGAACCAGAGCAACATCTTTTGTTTTGGAAGCCAATCCACCTAAACTTCCCCGGGTTGCCATACTCCGGATAAAAACATTCTCATTCAAAGCCAGATCATTCATCCGAATTCTGTCACCGAGTAAAGCTCCTCCGGAAAATGGTGATGTGGGATCAACTGCAATAATACCAACTTTTTTATTGTTTTCTAATAATTTTGGAACTATAGCATTTACAAGTGAAGATTTTCCTGCTCCTGGTGGTCCTGTAATTCCAATGTAATATGCATTTCCTGTGTGAGGAAAAATATCTTCTAAAAGTTTGGGATCAGTACCATTTTCAATTTTAGTAATTACGCGAGCTATTGCTGGTTTTTCGCCTTTCAGAAATCGTTCTAAAATCTGCATTTTTTATTTTGTTATATTTAATCTTTCTAAAGCGAAAGTTTTTACTTTGTTAGCAATATTCAGAGATTCTTTTGCTTGTTCTAAACTCGGTTCAAACCAAACATCGGGATAACGGATTTCAACTGCATAATCAGTTAAATTATCAGCGTTTTCTAATTCGCTTTTAAATGATTTATCAACTGTTGAACATAATTCTAATAAATCTATTATTTTATGAGTTTTAGTGAAAAAGATTTGATGTTTCACTAAATATGCTTTCAGGAATTTTTCAGTTGCTTGTTGAGAGTGAAAACAAATTGATTCAGTAACAGGATTTTCAAAAGTTAATTCTCGTTCTGCAGTTAAAAGGTCTTTTTCCGCTTTAATTATCCATTTTTCGAATAAATCCTGAATTACTTTATTTTGATTCATAAATTACCTTTCCAAATTTATTTGCAGGATAAATAATCGTGCCAATAATATCTTTATACAATTCGAATTCTTTTGAAGTTTTAACGATTATATCTACAGGTATTCTCAAATCCGAAAGTAATTTCCTTAATTTTCGATTTTGCATATAAGATGGTAAAGTGCTATCCTTAATAATTAGAAAATCCAAATCACTATCCTCTGTTGGAGTTCCATTTACATATGAGCCAAAAAGGATAATTTTTTGTGGTTCAATAAATTTTATGATCCTTTTTTTTATCAAATTTATTTGTTTTTCTGTTATCATAATATTTCATCCTTCATATTGCGAATTCAGATTAATTTTAACAACATTCATTGCTTAAAGCAATTTTTTTAGCTAGTAATTCTTTTATAAGTAATTTTGTCAAATATTCAGCAACTTTTATTCTATCTTCTTCTTTGAGTTCTTTAAGCTGGTTCTCAATTGTCTTTTCAGGCAGTTTGGAAAGAGCAGCTCTTTCATATTGTTTCATATAAAATTTCCGCTACATCCATTACTCGAATATCTGTACTCATCGATTTCAAAGTTTCTTCAAACATCTGCAAGCAGTAAGGACAAGCTACTGCAATGATGTCAGCACCAGTATCCATCAGTTGTTTAAGGCGTACATTTACGATGCGTTCATCTTTTTCCCATTCCAGCCACAAGCCACCACTTCCTGCTCCACAACACAAACTTAAACTCCGATTGAAATTTTCTACTTCCAGGAATTCCAGCCCAGGAATATTTTTTAAAATATTTCTTGGTTCTTCATAAATATTATTTTTACGACCAAGTGTACACGGATCATGGTAAACTACTTTTTTGTTAAATTCTTTTTTTGGTTTGATCTTTCCTTCATCGATAAGTTTGGATAAAAACTGTGTTATGTGAAGAACTTCAAAATCAGCTCCAAATTCAGGATATTCATTTTTGAAAGTAGTAAAACAATGAGGAGAAGTTACGAGTACTTTTTTTACATCTGAATCTTTAAATTCTTTAATATTGGCTTTGGTGACTTCTTCGAAAATATTTTCTGCTCCAATTCTTCTGATTACTTCACCACAGCAGGTTTCTTTTACTCCCAGAATTCCAAATGATACTTCACATTTCTGTAAGATTCCAACAGTAGCTTGAGCTACTTTCTGATTCCTAGTTTCGTAAGCTGGCAGGCAGCAAGGAAAATATAAATATTCCATTCCTTGTTGAAAATCAGGAACATTTAATCCCTTTGCCCAATCTGCTCTATTTTCTCTTTGTTCACCAAATGGATTTCCTACATTATGTGTTTTTTGAACTATAGATTTTAAGGTTTCGGGATAAGAACCAAAATCAACTAAAAGGCGACGAGCAGCACGAAGTATATTTGGTGTGCTGATACCGTGTGGACATTGTTCAAGGCAAGCTTCACAACCAACACAGCGATAGATCAAGTCGATTTCTTCTTCCAGTTCTTTTTTATCTTCGCTGCTGGCAACTGCTCCCAAAGCTGTTTCAAGCGAGAACTTGTACACAGGATAATCACAAATTTCAACCTGAAACCAGGGACATACGCTTGTACATTTCCCACATTGATAACATTTGTAGATATCTTCAGCTCCCATTTCGATAAGAATATCTCTTATTTCAGGATTGATCTCTGTTGTAAGATTCTTTTTGTCTTTCAAGTTTATCCTCTATTAATCACATTAATGTTCTCATTACAATACTTCTCAGTCTGTGTGAAAACGAAATTTCTTAATTCTCCACGACCCCCATCCCTAACCCTTCCCCCTATCGAAGGGGAAGGGAACTGCCTGCGGCAAAAGGATATAGATTCTCCCCCTAAATAGGGGGAGTTAGAGGGGGTTGAGAAAAAACCGAGTATTTCATCAGTTTTCACACAGGCTGTTCTGTGTTTGAACGCAAGAGTACGCTTATCATATTATCTATCTGTATATTAGTCAGGTTTCTTTGCTGTGAAGCACCTGAAGGACAAGCACTAATGCAGGCTCCGCAACCTTCACAGAGAATCTCGTTTACAGCAACTATCTTTTTTCTCTCATCCATTTCCCTGGCATCATAAGGACATGCTGCAATACAAATACCACAACCTGAACATAAATCTTCGTCCACACTTGCTATGATCGGTGAATGTGAAATTTCATCACTGGAAAAAAGAGTCATAACTTTTGCTGCTGCACCAGATGCCTGTGAAACTGTATCCGGAATATCTTTGGGACCCTGGGCTGTGCCTGCCAGATAAAATCCAGGTACAAGAGATTCCACTGGTCGTAATTTCGGGTGAGCTTCGGTGAAGAAGCCAAAATCGTTCGTATGTATTCTTAATGCTTTTGCCAACTCCAATGCTCCTGATGAGGAAATCATTGACATTGATAAAACTATCATATCACATTTCACACGAAGCTGTTTTCCTGTTAAAGTATTGATGCACCAGACAACCAAATCATCTCCCTGCTTGATTATTCTGGCAGGTTTTCCCCGGATGTATAAAATATTTCCCTCTTCTTTTGCTCTGGTGAAAAATTCTTCATAATCCTTTCCGCTGGTTCTGATATCTATGGAGAAAACAATAGCTTCACCATCCGGAATATGTTCTTTATAAAGCAGAGCATGTTTAACCATATACATACAGCAAATCTTTGAACAATAGGGAAGATGATGTTCGGGATCACGGGAGCCAACGCAGGAAATAAAAGCTATTCTTTTTGGGATTTTGTTATCAGATGGTCTGTGGATTTCTCCCTGAGTTGGTCCTGAAGCAGAGAGTAATCTCTCGAATTGTAATCCATTTATCACATCAGGATATTTTCCTGCTCCGTATTCGATCATATTTTCCATTGGATAGAGTTCATATCCTGTGGCAACTACAATGGCACCAACTTCCTCTTCAATTATCTCATCTTTTTGATCAAAATCAATAGCATTCAAAGTGCACACAATTTTACATACACCACACTTTCCATCTTTCAAAAAATAAGTGCAATTTTCTTTATCGATAACAGGTTTATTGGGAACAGCTTGCGGGAATGGGGAGTAGATAGCTTTTCTTTTACCCAAACCTTCATCAAATTCTGAATCAACACTAACCGGGCATTTTTCGCTGCAAACACCGCAACCAGTGCATTTACTATTATCTACGTAAGATGCTTTCTTTCTGATCTTGATTTTGAAATTTCCAACGCTTCCGGAAATCTCTTCTAATTCCGAGTAAACAAATAAGCTGATATTCTCATGTTGGGATATTTCAACCATTTTGGGTGTAAGAATACATTGAGAACAATCCAGGGTTGGGAAAGTTTCTGAAAGCTGAGCCATGTGCCCACCGATGGACGGACTTTTTTCTACCAGGATCACTTTATGACCTGAATTGGCAATATCGAGTGATGCTTGAATACCGGCAATACCTCCACCAATTACCAGAGCCTTTGGGTTTACTTTTACTTTTACAGGAGAAAGAGATTCATTCAGCTTTGTTTTTTCAATTATGGATTCAATTATACTGATTGCCTTTGGAGTTGCTTCTTTTATATCTTTATGAACCCAACTGCATTGTTCTCTGATATTTGCGACCTCAGTAAGGTAAGGATTTAAACCTGCTTTTTCCGCAGTATTCCTGAAAGTAAGTTCATGCAAAGATGGGGAACAGGCAGCTATAACAATCCCATCCAACTTTTTTTCTTTTATGCTTTTTTTAACTAAGTCCTGTCCCGGATCAGAACACATATATGTATAATCAGTGCAAAAAGCAACTCCGGGATATTTTTTTATTTCCTCAACAACCTCATTGATATTGACAGTTGAGCTAATATTCCTACCACAATGACAGACGAACACACCGATTTTTTTCAATTTTTATTTCATCTCCAATATTTTCTCTTTTAAAATCGGGACGACCTTCATCAAATCATCAACAATTCCGTAATCTGCTTCATTGAAAATTGGTGCGTTCGGATCTTTATTGATAGCAATAATTGTATCCGAGTTTTTCATTCCCATAACATGCTGGAAAGCACCAGAAATTCCAATTGCAATATAGAGTTTTGGTTTCACTATTTTTCCTG
>JAUWNO010000134.1 GCA_030612605.1 Armatimonadota bacterium | reverse complement strand
GTCTGCAGAAAAAATATTTGCAGCACGAATATTAAAATAGATTTTTCGGAATTCTTCAAAATTGAAAGTTTGGTGTTTCAGGTTAAGAAGCAGTTCACTGATATTTGAGATATTTTCCAGATTATAAGATATTTTGTTTCTTAAAAGTTCCTGCAATTCTTGAGTTAACTGAATATTATATTCAATTTCTTTCTTATCATTCAGAGGATGTAGTTTCTCTGCAATTTCTCTTCCCAATTCATTATGACATTCTTGAGAGAGTAAATCTTTAATTTTATTGTATTCGAGTTGTTGAAAAGCTTTCATATCTTTTCAGTAACTTTTTCGATAATTTCTTCTAATTTATCTTTTCCTTCTTCGAGTTTCGGGATTTTTTCATAAGCTTTTCCAGTGAAAATTCTAACAAATGAGGAAATTTTGGAATTCTCCGTGCCTTGGGCAACGATTTTAGAAATTGGAGAAATATCGAGAATAATCAGCAGTATCGCTAAAATCAAAATTCCGTTGAGGATTCCAAAAAGCGCACCTAAAATTCGATCTAAAAATTTCAGATTTAAGAACGTTACAATCTTATGTAAGATAATTATGACAATTTTTACTATCAGCATTATCACCAGGAAAATGAGAATATAGGCAATAATCGTAGCAATAGTTTCGCCGATAGTGATCTTTTCCATCAGGGCTATTCTTACATCATAGCCAATTTTTCCGATCAGAAAGACAGCAACAATTAAACCCAGAAGATGAACCACACTTGAAATAAAACCCTTTCTAATACCATTAATTAAAAATGCAAGAATGAAGATTCCTAATATTACATCGATTAAATTCATATTGGTTCCTCCTTAGAAAAAATGAATGAAAAGCAGCAAAAAAATGGGAGATATTTTCTCCCTTTTCATTTCTTTAGAAATTGTAATTAATCACCAAATTTATGTTGATAATCTTGTTCTAACCAGATTGCTTAAAATTTTCCCATTTGCTCTTTTCCCAAGTTTTTGGCTGAGAGCTTTCATTACTCTACCCATATCTTTCATAGATTCAGCATTGAGTTCAGAGAGCATTTTTTCTACTTCGATTTCCATTTCCGCTTCTGTTAAAGGTTCGGGTAAATACGATTTTATTATTTCGATTTCATATTTTTCTATTTCAGCCAGTTCCGGTCGTTCTCCCTGAATGTATAATTCCAATGCCTGCTGACGACTCTTAACCTGGCTTTGCAGAACAGACATGCCTTCTTCTTCAGAAAGTTCTTTCCTCAATTCTATCTCTTTATTTTTGAGAGCAGATTTGAGATAACGAAGAACATTTAAACGTTTCTTCTCTTTCTTAAGAAGAGCATCTTTAATATCTGCTGAAATTTTTTTAATCATTTTTTCTTAATATGATTTTCTAAATCTTGAACTACGTCTCAACTGCTTTAATGCTTTTCTTTTAGCAGCTTTTAAAGCGTCTCTGTTTTTTGTACTGGGTTTAACGTAAAATTTGTTCTTTTTTACATCAGAAAGAAGAGATGCTTTTTCACAAGATTTCTTAAATCTTCTAAGTAATACCTGAAAAGGTTCACCGTCTCTTGAAATAACTTTTGGCACTAAATCTCACCTCCTTTTTTACGAAGTTCAAACTTTAAATCATCCATTTTATTGTCAAGCTGGAAAATCTGGATTTTAAAATATGTCTTTCATATACAATTCAGCCACGAATATACACTAATAATCACTAAGAAAAAATAATGAAATCATAATTATATTTACTAATGAGTACATTAAACTCCCGACATATTGATTTTCTCCTTCCGAACTTTTCAGTTCGGAAGGCACTATATCCAGAAGCTTCTGCTTCTCTCAATAGCGAATAAGGAGTTTTCTTCTTGTTCCCAAATTGCATTTGGGAATGAGCACAAAACTCGTGAATCCGTGAACCCTGAACCTCTGAACCTCTGAACCCTGAACCCTGAAAGAGTCAAATGTATGAATACTTGAAAGAAACTTTTTCAGGGTTCAGTTGTACAATTGCATAAAAAAAATAGAGAAAAAGCTTGAATAAAATAACCACTTTAAAGTTATTGCACCAAATTTGAATAAGATGATAAATCATGGAGGGAATTGATGTTTGAAGGAATGAGAAAAAATGCTAAAATAGTCATTTATATCGTAGCTTTTGTGTTTATTGCTATGATGGCTCTTGGTGGAATTACCAGCATTTTCAACCCAAAACCTTATGTTGGAAAAATTGCAGGAAAGAAAATCCATGAAAGTGAATATAGACAATATTTAAAGAATGCTTATGCAGCTCGAGTTCAGCAAAATCCGGAAGAGGAAATCGATGACAAAGTTGCGAAAGAGATAAATGACCAAACCTGGAATCAGTTAGTTGATGAAATTCTTATCAATAAAGAAATTAAAAGATATCGTATTAAGGTGAAAGACGAGGATATAATCCAGAGGTTACAAGATCCATACGATGATATCAAAGCAATCCCGGATTTCCAAACCGATAGCCTGTTTGATTATCAAAAATATAATGAAGTTTTATTACAAAACGAGAACTTTGCTGCCTGGTATGAAATGAGGATCAGATCTGCTTTGCCACGAGAACTTCTTTTTGAGGAAATCAAAGCTGAAGTGCAGGTTTCAGAAACTGAAGTTGAAGAAGATTATTTTATGAAAAATAATAAAGCTGATGCAAAAATCATATTCTTCGATCCCAAGAAAATAAAGGAATTTGAAGTAACCGAGGAAGACATAGAACAATATTATGAAGATAATAAGGAGGAATTCAAACTTGCTCCTGCCTGCAAATACAAATTTGTGAAAATAGTGATTCAACCGAGTGAGGCTGATAACAATCTTAAAAAAGCCAATATAGATTCTTTGTACAAGAAACTTACGGTTGGTGAAGATTTCGCAGAAGTTGCCAAAGAATTTTCCGAAGGACCTTCTGCACCTAAAGGTGGAGATTTGGGATATTTTACACGAGGAAGAATGGTAGGAGAATTTGAAGATGTTGCTTTCGCAACTAATGTAGGAGGAATTTCCGAACCTGTTTTAACTCAATTCGGATGGCATATTATCACAGTGATAGATAAACGGAAAACAGAGAATGGGGAAGATGAAATCCGGGCAGCTCATATTCTGCTGAAAGTAGAAGCATCTGAAGAAACCAAAGAAAATATTGAGATCAAAGCAGAAGATTTGTATGAAAAAGCAAATGAAAAAGGATTGGAAAAAGCTGCTGAAGATTTTGTTTATCAAGTTGAGGAAACAAAAGAATTCGCAGAAGATGCTAATTACATTGGTGGAATTGGTCGTGAAGAGAGCTTAATAAAATTTGCCTTCAAAAATAAAATAGGTAAAGTTGCAGAAGTTGTAAAACTGCAAAATGGTGATTTTGTGTTAGCAGAAATCTCATCAAAAATCGGTGAACATTACAAGGAATTTGAGGATGCCAAAAATACTATCAAAAGAGATTTGGAAAAAGAGAAGAAACTATCGCTCGTTACCCTTAAAGCCGAAGAATTTGTAGAAAAGTTCGAACCTGAGAATTACCTGTCTGAAGCTTCTAAAGAAGGTTGGGAAATTGTGGAAGGTACGGAAATTACATTGGATAAGTTTATCCCCAAAATTAGAAAAGTTGAAGAACTGAATAAAGCCATTTTGGAACTTAATGAGAAAGAATTTACAGAATTAATTAAAGGCGAGAATGGAGTTTACCTGGCTTACGTTGAAAAACGGGAAAAACCTGATATGGAAAAATTTGAAGTTGAAAAAGAAGAATTAATGGCTGAAGCTGAGACGACTGCTGAGAATGAACATTTGAACGAATGGTATAAAGAATTGAAAGAAAATGCAGAAATTGAAGATAACAGGAAAGATTTTTTTAGTTTATAAAATCTTTACTCAAACAAAATTTTAAACGGGCTTCATGCCCGTTTTTTTGTTCAAATTATTTGACACTGTTTTTCATAATCCAAGAAATCGGTTCGGGTTTTTTATTAAATATCTTCAAGATCAAAATTTATTTTAAAAAAGGAATGTTTATGAAATTCATAGGAGCTCATGTCAGTACTGCAGGTGGGGTGGAAAATGCTCCTCTTAATGCAAAAGAAATCGGAGCAAAAGCATTTGCGCTTTTCACTAAAAATCAAAGGCAGTGGCAGGCAAAACCATTAACTCAAGATAATATAAGATTCTTCAAAAAGAACTGTGAGAAATACGGTTTTTCACGATTTCACATTCTTCCGCATGATGGTTACTTGATAAATCTTGGACATCCCGAACAGGAAAAGCTGGAAAAATCTCGTCGAGCTTTCTTAGATGAAATGCAGCGTTGTGAGCAATTGGAGCTTTCTTTTTTGAACTTCCATCCGGGCAGTCATCTCGGTAAAATATCAGAAGAAGAAAGCCTGAAAAGAGTAGCTGAATCTGTTAATCTTGCTTTGGATAAAACCGAAAAAGTTACTGCTGTAATCGAAAATACTGCGGGTCAGGGAAACAATGTGGGTTACAAATTTGAACATCTTGCATTTATCATAGAGCAGGTTGAGGATAAAAGCAGGGTTGGAGTCTGCTTGGATACATGTCATGCTTTTGCTTCAGGTTATGATATTCGTACGAAAGCTGCTTTTGATAAAACTTTTGAAGAATTCGATAAAATTATTGGTTTTCAGTATCTGAAAGGAATGCATATAAACGACAGTAAAAGAGACCTTGGCAGCAGAATTGACCGTCATCAAAGTATTGGCAAGGGTTTCATCGGTTTAGATGCTTTTCGTCTTCTGATGAATGATGCCAGGTTTGACGAAATCCCAATGATCCTGGAAACACCTGATGCTGAAATTTGGGATAAAGAAATTAAGCTGCTGTATAGTTTGATTGAATAACTTTGAACTTCTCTCTTTCCCAGCTTTCCAGTTCTTCTCTCTGACTCTTTTTCCCAACTTTCCAGTTGGGAAAAGAATAACCAGTGAAGTTTCTACTTCAGATATTTTTAAGCAGAAGCTTATAGGATTACTTCCGTCCGAACCGGAAGATTCGGACGGAGAGAAAAACGAGCGAATTAACTCTTTAATTAAAATGGTTTTTTTGTGACTTTTTGCGGCAATTCTTATGGATTCCCGATTGCTCGTGCGAAACTTGACACAAGTCTGAAAGATCTTGTGTTAAGTTGAACCCTTTTTATCACTCCTATGAAACCACTTTCTAACTTCTTGAATTATAATGAATTAGAATTATGCCGACTTATCCCAAGATTCCTACGGAACTTAGGACAAGTCTTATTATGAATCTCGGTTTCATCTTAAATGAACTATCAGCTTGCTGATAGCGGGGAGCTTAAGTCAAGTCAGCTAAAGCTAACTTTTATTAAACTCAACCCAAGATTTATTTTCCGAATCGGGTTTCAATACAAAATAAATTTGACAAATATGAATAAAATTTCGTATTCCGTCCTCAGGTAATTAATGAAAATAATTCTACCAAAAAATATAAGAATATAAAAAATAAGGAAGGAACTAAAGGAGTAAAATTATGCTTACTTTACATACAATTCAAACAAAGACAAAAATTACGCTTTTGAAAGAAGAATTCTTTCAACTGATAAAAAAAATTAGAAAAATTGAACCTGTTGAAATTATAGATGAAGTCCCGGATTACTTAACTGAAGAAGAGATGAAAGCTCGTACTGAAGCCTTTGAGGAAGATGATTTTTTCACTGCTGATGACAACAGAGCCTATCAAAAAGCAATAGGAGAATTAAAAAAAGATAGAGCTATTTCATTAAATAAGATAAAAAAAGAATTAAATGTATGAGATAAAATTTTCCAGAGATGTTTTTAATTTTTTGAAAATAAGGAATAAAAACTTCCGGAAAAAAGTGGTTAATAGTTTTGACAAATTAGGCAAAAATCCATTTAATAATTTTTTGGATATTAAACCTTTAATAAATAAAAAAGGACATTTTCGCTTAAGGATTGGAAATTACAGATTTCTTTATGAAATTAGAAGTAAAGAATTATTGATTTATTGCTATAAAGCAGGACCCAGAGGTGATATTTATAAAAAATAGATAGAAACATGTTAATAAATTTGACAAATATGAATAAAATATTTTGTCTCGTCATTAGTTAATATTTTTTAATTAGCTGGAGGTACTAATGCAGAAAATAACAGCTTTTATTGAGAAGGATTTGGAAACAGGTTTATATGTAGCACTCATTCCTTCGATTCCAGGGGCACATACTCAAGCTGAAACTTTGGATGAATTACAAACAAACTTAAAAGAAGTTATCGATTTATGTTTGGAACAAATGCCAAAAGATGAAATTAATATGTTACCGGAATTTATCGGTATTCAACAAATTGAGGTAGCAGGT
>JAUWNO010000094.1 GCA_030612605.1 Armatimonadota bacterium | reverse complement strand
AAACCCCAATAGCGGCTGTCACCGCTCACATCGCGATTATCTCCCATCACGAAATAACTATCTTCAGGCACAACAACCGGACCAAAATTATCTCTACTGCCCATAAATTCATCTTCCCAGGTAATTCGTCCTGCATCTCTGGGAACTATCCTGGAATCGATATATTGTTCGTAATCTAACTGGAAAAGTTCTCCATTAATATAGACTTTTTTGTTTTTCAGCTCGATAGTGTCACCCGGCATTCCGATGACTCTTTTCACAATATTCTTCTTTTCATGCCATTTGAATTTCCATTTGGTTTTATCCCAAAAGAGCGGACCAATAAGTTTGAAATAATTTTCTCTTGGTTCAGGTTCAACCGGGTCTGTCGGATGCTTGAATGTAACAATATCTTCGCGCTGCGGCTCGGTAAAGAAATACTTCAATTTATTAGCAATTAGATAATCACCAATGAGTAGAGTTTTTTCCATTGACGAAGAGGGAATATTGAAATTCTGAAATGTGTAATTTTTAATGGGCATCACGATCACAAAGGCGAATAATAATGCCTCAAGCCAACCTTGAAGAGAAGGCTTCCTGCGTACAACTTTTTTCACTTTCTTCTTAAACATATCTTTCCTATAAAAAAAATAATTTCTAAAACGCTTAGTTTGGAAACCGGTTTCCAGTGTCAAGAAAAAGCTCTCTCGCATTCTTGCCGGACAGAAACAACTTTTTAAAATAAGATATGAATTTTTAAAGAGAAAAAATAATGTTAGATTAAAAAAAATCAAGTATTCTATTTATGGTTTTAATTTTAAAATGTTCATTTTGAGCTTTATTATTATTATAATTTTCGTACAAAGCTTTAAGCTTTATGCATTTTCTTCTATTGATATGAATACAAATTCTTTCGATAGCTGTATCAGCTCTTTTTCTATTCCTGGAAATTACAAGATAAACTTCTGTAGGCTCCAACTTTATTTCTTGTTCGATATCGATAAAAATATTGTTGAAAGTAATGAGTTCTTCTCTGAATTGTTTATATCTGATGTTTTTTCTGTCATTAAAATAAACAATAACAGAACCGACGACAGCACCGAAAACAGCACCAATCACAGCACTAATAATAGAAAAATCCATAAAATTTCATTCTCCTTTTTAAAGGTTACTTTTTCGGTTCTATCGCTGATTTTTTGTATCTTTATTCTTACGCCTTGGGTACAAATCTTATATCCAATAACTCAATTAAAGTAAGAAAGTTAAACGTTTTTATTAATCTTTTTAAATTTTTCTTTTTGTTCTTCAACATCATTGGCAATGTTCACAAATAAAATAACTAATTCAGAAAATGCTTTGAATACAATACCGATTAAAATAATTCCTACTGATAGGGGAATAATCACAATCGGCGGAATATCAGGATATTTTTCAGCAGTAAGTATAAGTCCATATAAGAATCCTACGCATCCGAGTGTAATCAAAATTCCATAAATCACATTCAAAACATCAGAAATTATTTTTAATGCAGGATATTTTCTTAAATATGTGATTTCTATTTCTGGTTCTCCTTTGATGCGTTTTACATTTTTAGGAATTTTAACTAATTTAGAACATGAATTACATTTTGTAGTATCTCCTATATGTTTTGTATTATCATAAGTTACTATTTTATTCTTACATTCAGGACAATTAAATTCAAATCCGTACACAATCACTCCTTTTGATTATTTCAATTTATAGCCGCACCTGGTACAAATATAAAAATCGTTTGAATTCACATTCTCACATCGTGGGCATTTCCATTCTTTTAAACCTACTTCAATTTTATTATCTTTTCGATAAAAATAATTCAAATTATAATCAATGTTTTTTAGCTTCAAATACATTTTTATAAATATTATAATCAAAATTATATCAATGATTCCTGAAATAATTTGTATCATTGTTCTCCTGTATTTATTTTATAGAATATCCGCATTCAATACAAATGTTAGTGTCTTTTGAATTCATTTTTTTGCACCAAGGGCATTTCCATTCTTTTAGATATGTTTTTTCTTTACTTTCTTCTTTTATCAATTCATAATCACATTTTGAACAAGAATAAAAATTGTCAGGATTCATTTCTCCACATTTTGGACATTTCCAATTTTTTAGATATGATTTCTTATTTTTATCTTCTTTGCTCCCAGTTAATCCTTCCAATTCTTTAAAATGAAACTTTATAGCATCTTTTAAATCTTTATCAGGAAGACCCGCTGCTGCAATTAATCCAAATATTCCAAAAAATAATCCTATACAAAACCATGAAAATTTTCCATAATCTTTTTCTTTAGCAATAAAACATGCTAAACAACCACAAATTATTCCCTGAATAATCCAGATAAGTACAAAATTCATATCAATATTTCTCTTTATTTATTTTGATTTTCCAATAGTTTTTTGGCTTTTTCAAGTCGTTTTAAATATTTTTGTTTATCATCCCCTCGAAAATCTACTATTATTGAAAGAAAGTTATTAATTATTCTTATTTCGTCATTATATTCTTTACGTCTTCTATAAATAATCATTAATCTATTATAAGGATGCGTACATACAAATTCGTCTTTTATGTTCATTTCATATAATTCAACAGCTTTTTCTATTTTACCTTGTTTTTCATATTTTATGCCTCTATTATTTCTATCAGCTGCGATCATTAAAATTTTACTAATTTCTTCATTGTGTTTTTGAAGTTTTTGAAGAGTATGGCTTTCTCCTGGTTGGTCTAACTCTTTCAAAAATAATTTCAGATTATTTTCTTCATTCATATTTGATTCTTTTATTAATCTTTTATACTTCCTCCCCAAAGGTTCTTCTGTGGTTCTTTGATTATTGTAATTCCGTCTGGGGCGTTCCAGATCATCCAATGCTTTTTCTTTATTTAAATTAATTTCTTTTTTAGATTTTAATTCATAAAGCAAATTATTATAAGTTTCTGACATTTCTTCCAAATTATTAATTTTAACAAATCCACTGTTTTGATATTTTTTTAATCTCTTCATGGCTTCCAACATATCCACACATCTTGATATTTTTGTATCTGGATTATTTGTTTTCTCAATTATTATTTCAGATTCATTAACGATTCTTATATCATTATTGATTATATTTTTTTTCACAGTATCATCCAATACGTGTTCCATTTCTTTGTTTCTTGAATAATTTGAAGTATTTATTTGACCGCTTTTTGATTTTTCTGTTAGCTTAATGATAATGATAAAAATTATTATTACCACTATAACAATAAATGTAGTCATTTGATTATTTTCCTTTTACTTAAAAGAATATCCACATTTAATGCAAATATAAGTATCATTTGAATTTTTTTTTAGCACCAAGGATATTTTCTTTGTTTTATATTTTTCCCTCGAAATCAACCTCTTTTTCATTGCCATTTTTAAAATTTATAACTTAACCATAATTCATTTGGTTCTGCATGCAATTCAACTCTATTGAATGAAATGAAAGTATTTATAACTCCAGAGACAAGAAATATTAATTCCATTGAAACAAGTCTTGTTTTTTCTCTTTCTAAAGATTTTGGTGGATCAGAAAATTCGTCAATAACATCCTGTAATTCATTTGCTTTTTTAAAATAATCATAAGTTAAAGCAAATGAAATAAAACTAATTGGCAAGAATTTAATATTCGGATAAACATAATGTTTTTTTTCTTTCTGGATTAAAAAAATTCCGTTTATGTGTTTTTTATTCATCTTAATAACATTTTTAAAAAAAAAATAATTTATCTTTTTTTTAGATGAGCGTTCCAATAAAATATCCATTTCATTGTCTATAAATTTATCAAGGTTTTTTACAATTTTTCTATCAATAATGTACAGATTATCATCGACTTTAACAAAGTATTTATTTCTATTCGATAACAATAATTCTCCATCAATTTGTTTATTTTCTAAATATATTTTGATTGAAAAGAGATTAAAGGTTGTAATTAAAAGAATACATAAAATTAACAATTTCTTAAACATATTTTTCCTTTTTGAAAAACTTAATAACGTCTAAAAGGCTTAGTTTGGAAACTAGTTTCCAGTGTCAAGAAAAAGCTCTCTCGCTTCGTATAGCATGGAATCTTGGAACGAGATACAATGGAATTTATTCAACAATCTCAGTGTACAAAGTTGTGCCGCTAACTGCACCGAAATATCCAAACCCATTTTGTATTCCGCCGTGAGTATAACCATCTGTCATATACAGATAATTAAAATAATTTTGAGAGATCGAATACACAGAAATTTCGTAATCACCATAAAAAACGATTGCTCCACTGTAAGCACTTTCTGTAACAAGATATTGCCCGTTATCCGGGTTTAGCACAGGAAGGTATGAGCCATAGAAATCTACCCTTCTGGGAAAACCATTCATATTTTCATATTCTTCTTCATCTTCCGGTGTTGCATGGTCACCAAAAGTAGCAATATATTGCGGTTCATCCTCAAACTCTAACAGGCAATAAAATTCAAACTTCAAATTTACGACTTCGTCATTGGTTGTCTGAATAACCAAAGGATGTTCTGAATCTGCAGTTTCATATTCAAGTTGAGGAAAAACAGTTGTCGAATCAGTAGTAAATGCATCATCCGGAAGAACATAAATAGAATCAGGAACCTCTGTTTCTGCAAATACGAGTTCATTTCCTATTTGAGCTTCTATCCTGTAAATATAATCCGATGAGATAATTTTCGTCTGAAAAGGATCGATGTAAACCCCAATTCCTTGCTCCAATGGAAAATAAACAAGCTGAACCGAATCCTTCAAAGTTTCTCCATCAAACTCTTTTATAATAACCTCTGCATAATCAATATTCATATCGGTAAACTCATCTCCAAATGGAGAAATAGTTTTTCCGATAAATATCGGTTGGATTGGATATCCTTCATACAAAAGACCGGTAATCACATAATAATCATCTTCATATCTTTCTGAGGATGTGAAATCATCACAACCAAAAAAGAGTGCAATTAATATTAAAAATATTATTATTCTCATAATTTTCCCCTATTTTTGCCACCAAGAACACCCCGATACAGTCATACTTCCTTACGGGGCAGGCGAAGTTACACTAAGTATTTTTTTTATCTTAGTGCTTCTTTGTGAACTTCGTGGCTTATTATCTCTATTTTACAATCTTTCATACATTTTGATAAACTACTACCATTCGATATTAAACCCGATAAAAGGTATTCTCGGGAACATTGATGTATCGTGTCCTTTCATTATCATATCTCCTTCATCATCTTCTTCAAAGGTATATTCACGTGACCAGACATTATCGTGTTCAAAGAGATTTATGATTTGTAAATATGGTTCTAAACTCCATTTGGAATATTGCCATTTGAATTTTAAACTCAAATCTAACCTGGAATATAAAGGTAATCTTATTCTGTCTTTGTAACTGTATAAGAAATGAATTCCCTGCTCATCGTAGAAAGCTTTTTCCGGTTTAAGATAAGGTTGACCTGTTCCAAAAGAATAAGTAGTTCCAATTTTAAAATCAGCTCCTAAAACTTTAAAACCCGTATTTTCCGTTAAGTTATAAGTTTGAACTACATTAATTTGATGAACTCTTTCATATCTTGGATGGTAGGGTTCTTCTTCACCGGTTTCAGGATTAATGTTTGTGCTGTTAATTTTACGTTTCGTGATGCCGAAGCTGTAACCTAAAAACCCTTCCAGACCTTTCCATTCTGTGCGGAAAAGAACATCTGTTCCATAAGAATATCCATCACCCATATTATAAACATCAGACAGAGTTCCGGTTTGATTGTTCCATTCATAATCTGTTTCAGGACGGAATTCCACAAGATTGTCATAGCTTTTAAAATATGTTTCAATATCAAAGGCAAAATCATTCCCAAGCTGGATTTTGTAGCCGAGAATGAAATGGTCCGATACTCCGGGTTTCACACTTCCATCCAATGGAAACCACAAATCCATTGGAGTGCTCATTCCGGGATTCATGGAAGTTAGATATTGATAATATCTACCATAATTGAAATACACATTGCTCAGCTCAGTTAATTTGCGTCGGATAGAAAATCTGGGTGAAATGCGAAAATAATCTCCAACCGGAGAAGCAGGAAGATTGGGAGATTTACTGTGACAAAATGTTAATCTTAATCCGGGTTGAATTGTCCAAAAATCGTTTAAATCCCAACTATCCTGGAAAAATGCAGAAAATATTCCTGAATCCACCTCCACATCAGGCAAACTTTCCGGGTCTATATCGGAGTTTTCCACTTCATAAATAAATGTGATATTATTGTATTTTACTTCAAACCCAAAATCCATCATGTGCCGGTCATTTGGTGTGTAACTCAATAAGTTTTTGAATGTCAAATCATAGATATCATTTGAACGAATATATTCTGTATCACTGTCATATTTTACATCAAAAAGAGAATTGAAATGACTTCCAGCCAAAACAAACTTTGAGAAAAGTTGAGGATTAAAAATGTGAACCCACTGAGATGATAGAGTTTCATTTCCCCACTCGATGAGCATATTAAAACCAAAATTAAATTCGAGTCTATCCTTTCCAAAATATGAACTTACAGTGAACTTATCTTTTTCAGTAACATCCCAGTTCAGTTTGGCATGACCATCATAAAAATAATAATCCGGTAAATCAAAAGCATCTTTCAGCACTTCCAGATATGTCCTTCTGAAAGAAGCCATATACGAACCTTTCTGATTCCCGATTTTCCACGGTCCCTGCAACGTGGAATTTGCACTGACAAGACTTAAACGGGCAACACCCTGATGAGATTTCCTGTTTCCATCCAGATTGGTTACATCCAGAACCGAAGAAAGACGACCACCATATTTTGCCGGAAATCCACCTTTCAGAAGCTCGACATTTTCAATGGCGTCTGTATTGAAGGTACTGAAAATACCTCCAAAATGATTTGGATTGTAAACATCGATCTCATCGAGCAAAATCAAATTCTGATCAGGACTTCCACCCCGAATGTAAAGACCACTAGAAAAATCTGATAATGCAGAAACTCCGGGCAAAACCTGAATTGCCCTGAAAACATCAGAATCTGCAATTTGAGGAATTGCCTGCAGGTCTTCGGTTGTTCGCAGCACATTGCTGACAATGATTTCCCTGCTGTTAATCTCCTCTTTATATTTTTCTGCATATACAGAAATACCTTCCATTTTTATGGTAAATTTCTCAAGTTCAACTTTTAAGAATTTATTATCCAGTTCATCTTTTACCATCTCAGTAATAATCAATTGTTTGAACGCGATATTGGAAAAAGCAATTTCAATCTTTCCCGTGGGAACGGAATTGATGATAAAATATCCTTCTTTATTTGTAAAAACACCCAGATTAGTTCCTCGAATTACCACAGAAATATAAGGAATCCGTTCGCCATTTTCAGCATTAGAAACGAATCCGCTTATAGTTACTGCTTTTAATGACGACATAAATAATATCATTAAAAGAAAAAGTAGTAATTTCATTTTTAATATTCTTTTCATTTTCAGCTCAAATGGATTCCCGCTTCTGCGGGAATGACATTAATATTTTTTCTTTTTGTCATTCCCGATTTAATCAGCCTTTTTTCAAAGTTAATTAATTTGATATTATGTTTTTTTTTGTCCAGAAGAAAAATATTTAATTAATTTTATTTTTTTTTCTCATTGTAGTTAATTCTATACGGTTGAGGAAATTATGAAAACAAATGTTTTATTA
>JAUWNO010000068.1 GCA_030612605.1 Armatimonadota bacterium | reverse complement strand
TCTTTTACATACACATAACGTGATTATTTGTGCTTGATTCACATATGATGGAATTCTGAAAAATTCCGGATTATAAAGATCTATTGTTTTTCTTCTGATTTGAAAATCAGAAGAAAAACTTATTTATAGTTGACTCCTTTTGTAAATTTAAACTTCGCATACAATTTCGTTCACAAGTTGCAATTGGGAACGATAGAGAACTTCTTCCTTTTAGTTTGATTTATGAAGTTTTTAAATTTCATAAGTTCTATCAACAAGCATATTCAGGATTATGCTATGTCCTGAAATCATTTCAGAAGCAGCATCCGTTTAGTTTCAGAATATTGATTTCCGACTTTCAACTGATAGAAATAAATTCCGGAAGAAACTGGATGATTGTTGTCATCCGTTCCATCCCAGATAACTTTGTTAATTTTCAATTTTAAATTTTCAATTTTCAATTCTCTTATCTTCTGACCTTTCAGATTATAAATGATTAACTCCGTGTTCTCCGTGAACTCTGTGGTTAAAGAAAAAGAAATCGTCGTTTCCGGGTGGAAGGGATTAGGATAGTTGCCGATTAATAGATTGTCCGATGATACAATATTCTGTTCGGATGAACACATAGCAATACAGATCACAATATTTGAAGGTTCAGATTCGCCGTTTGGATTTTCATAAAGAGCTGTAATATAGAATATACTCTCTGCAGTTAGGGGCATAGTTGGTGCATTAATAATTAAATAATCCAATATATTGTCAGAAACAGTGACATATACTTCATAATTTACATAAATATTATAATTGATAAGAGTTGCATTACAGGGTTCGGGAACTTCCCAATATAAATGATAGATATTATTGAAAAAAGAATAAGTGTGAACAACATACAGGTTTTGAGGAGGATTGAAAACCAGCAGTTTTTCAACAACATTGGAAAAAGCAGCTTCTGCAACGATACCGTTTGCATAAACCGCTTTAACTGCATATTGATAAAAATCCGGTTCCAGTAAAACCCAGTCTGTATCGACGAAAGATGTATCAGCAGAACCTTCTGAGATCAATTCCCATAAGAAGGGAATGGCACTATTTATTTCCAGGAAACGATAAACATTATAAGATTCCAAATCTCTTTCATCAGGCAAAGGTGAATTCCAGGTTAGCGAAACTTCAGTATTTTCTACATTCACCACAGCCAATACATCAGTGGCAGGATAAGCATTTCCTGTAACTACCATTGTTACAGGCACTATCACATCCTGTCCGGCATTATTTTCAAAAATCAATTCTGCTGTCAGGGTTATATCTTCCAATCCGGCTGCACTGATAGGAATCGATACAACAATAAATTCTCCGGCTTCAACAGAATAATATACATTTGGATTTATGAGAATCCAAGGAGCATCTAACACTTCAATATTAAAAAATAGCACATCTGATCCAGGATTGGAAACTGTCAAATCCACATCAATTGATTCATCAGGATTGAGAGTTACGTAAATCTCTTCTGGATCTACAATAATTATTGGATTATTTAGGGAATAATTGAAGAAGCCAAATTCCGTTGATGATTCACCTTCATCGTAAACTGCAGTAACTCCACTTACATATGTTTGTTCAGGAATCAAACTATTTTCGTCATACTGATAAAACAAATCTGTAGTAAACGAAACAAAATCAACACCCAAATAGATGTTGTAGCCCAAAAGTTCACGGCTGTTATCGCTTGGAATGGGTGGATCCCAACTGACATAACCTGAATTTGTAACACTGAAATCCTGAACTGAGTTGAGGTCAGGATTGTACATATAGATAAACTCTATCAAGGGACCAGCACCACCAGTATAAACTGCTTGGATACCAATAATATAGGATTGCTCAGGTACAAAAAAATAATAAAGCATTTGAATATAGAACTCCGTAAAATAACCTATGAAAACACCATCCAAATAAATATTGTAACCCAGCAGATCGCGATTTTCATCAGTTCCTGATGGGTCATCCCAGGTTGCGTATCCAGGTGGCGTGATATAAAAATCTTCCGATTGATCGAACGGGTGTCTATGATTATCAGTGATTTGAGCGAACAAATTTGATATAATAAAAAATAATGCAAAAAACAATAAAGTCCTTTTCATTGTCATCTCCTCTAAAAATCAATTCATATCAAAGTTGCAAATGCCTGTTCATGCCATATAAAGTTTTATCTCAATTTCAATTTTAAAAATAATTTAACCGGCATATTTGTGTCAAATGATTTTTCAAAATGTAAAGGAAAGAAACTTTCCTAAACCGTTGAAATCTGCCCAGCAGCAAGCATAATTCCAACCTCCATCATTCACGACATCACCTGTAAAAAACCTGAGTGAAGTTTTGTCCTAAAATTATTGATGAAATGAATGAAATAAAAAGTAAGATAAACATATTTTTCTCACTTTTTTTTATCCAAGTAATAGCTTCAGCATTTTCATAATCATTTTTTTCTTACCAAATTTTTCTTTCAGGATGTTCATGTAAAGCATAGCTGCTGTTCTGGGCGGCACTGTCTCTTTTTCTTTTTTGATCAATTTTGCAGCATTGGAAGGACATTTGGTAACGCATAATCCGCAGCCAATACACCTGCCAAGGTCAATAAGAGCAATTTCATTTTCAAGTCTTATTGCTTCCATTTGGCATCGGTCGATGCAAATTCCACAACCAATACATTGTTCAGAAACTATCTCAGCGAAATAATTTGTAGCAAAAAGTTCTGCTGGTCTGGGATATTTTTTCGCAGTAGTCAAAACACCACAACAGCAACCGCAACAGATGCAGATGCAGTATGGCTCGATTGAATTTCCGGGTTGCAGAACCAGGCTTTTTTCTTCCGCTTCATCCAATATTTGCAAACATTCCTCTTTACTGATTTCTCGAGCTTGGTTTCGTGCTGCATAGCTTTTAGAACCGAATATCAGGCAAATTTCATAATTCTCAGTTTGCTTGCATGGTTTACCCAATAAAGCTTCACCCTGTTTGCACACACAATTTGCCACCTGGATGGTTTTATCGGTATTCTTTACAAACTTGCGAATGTCATCGTAGGTAGCGATCTGATGTTCCGGTACAATTGCTTTGGCATGCGGACTGGTTCGTAATTGTGGCAGAGATGTACGAAAGAATTCGTCACCAAAAGCTTCATCAAAATATTTTTGCATGTTCTCTACGAATTCTTTAGTAAGATGATCAACATGATATTCAAACATTCCAATGGCAAGCATGGCATTTGAATAACGAAGTGAATCTTCTTTTCCGGAGCGTTCGATGCATCCATTCATAAACATTTTGTGAAGATAGGAAGCAAGTTCATCCAAAGATAATTCCACCCGGAATCTTCCCATTAATCTCTTCTGGACTTTAGCTGGAGATTTCGCTGCCAGGTTCAGGCAGGAAGCGATCATCGCTTCCAAAGGAGTGAAGAAAAATTTTAATATTTCAATCTCCACACCGGATTCAGTAGCAGGAAAGCCGATAGGAAAATTATCCAAGTGTAATTGCAGATTTCGATAGACCTGTTCGTCTGTTAAAGTTTTCATATTATCCTTTATTAAATCGTTTAGTCTAATATTGACTAAAATTTAATTATTTTCTAACTCACCCTCTGTCCCTCTCTTTATCACAAAAGAGGGATGACTGCAAGCTTTGTTTGGGATGAGTTAAAATCTTCTTGCATTTCTTATGTTCCTTCTCTTTTTTTAAGAGAAGGAAAGCAGGATGAGTTAATGAGAAATTCCAGCTTTATATTCTCTTTTGAAAAGAAAAACTTTATAGGAATTCAGATTTTTTCATAAATTAGATTTAAGCTATTAAATTATCTCAATCAATTCTTTATAATTATTTTTTACGGAATTTACATTTTAGAAACTTTGTGTGCTGTTATTTTCTCCGAATCAAATGGTAGAAGAAGCGAAAGAAGTTTATCTTGCGATTGGTTTGAAAGCCAGGTTATTTCTTGTTCTTTTGGAAGAATTGCCGGCATGCGATGATGAATTTCTTTCATAAATTCGGTGGCAGAAGTTGTGATAATTGAGCAGGATTGGATATAATCTCCTTCCGGGGATTTCCAATTTTCCCAGATACCGGCAAAAGAAAAAATTTCGGAATCTTTCATTTGGAAGAAAAATGGTTGTTTATCTTTTTTTCGCCATTCATAAAATCCGTTGGCAGGAATCAGGCAGCGTCTCTTCTGAAATGCATATTTAAAACTCGGTTTTTCTGAGATAGTTTCTGCTCTTGTATTTATCATTTTATAACCGATTTTTTTATCTTTTGCCCAGAAGGGGATCAATCCCCACCGGAAAAACTCAAGGTTTTTATCTCCATTCTTATTGATGATTACAGGAATTTTCTGGGATGGAGTGATATTATAATTTGCTTTCCAATCCTGAACTTCATTTAAATAATTATAATACTTTTTTATTGCTTGCACACTACTGAAAAGTGCAAATCTTCCACACATTATCAGTCCTCCACAATTGGCAGTTCATTCCATTTTGTAGTATATTTCGGTGTTAATTTTTCTCGTTTCATTTTCCACTTCTGTTTTGTTCCAGCCTTGGCAAAAGTCACTTTATTATTACCCATTTTTTTATTGATATCATCAATACAATCCATAATAATTTTGCGTTCGTCATCTAAGTAAGAGGGTTCAAAGAAATCGAGAGGAGCATTTTCTTCAGATATAATATCATTAATCATCACACCAACTTTTTTGTATTTATAACCATCAC
This sequence comes from Armatimonadota bacterium, assembly GCA_030612605.1. Lineage (GTDB taxonomy): Bacteria > Cloacimonadota > Cloacimonadia > Cloacimonadales > TCS61 > JABMPU01. The sequence continues at coordinate 4,105 of JAUWNO010000068.1, read as the reverse complement.
GAAATAGATTTTCCACACCTTTATTGACCAATTTAAGAAAATCCGGAGTAAAAGCTGAAGGCGTGGTTAATCGCGAATTAGCAAAATTTACATATTGCGGTTCATCTTTGAAGGGATTTGTAGCAATGTAAACCATAATACCGGATGCAACTGAATGCTGTGAACGTAATTTCTCAACAGCTCGTACGCAATAAGAAGATGCTGCTTCCTGAAGTTCTTCTAAAGCTGTAACCGGTTTTCCAAAAGACCTGGAAGAAACGATTTCTTTCTTAGGAGAAATATCCATTTCCAAATCTAAGCAGGAAATTCCTTTTAATTCTTTGCAGGTTTTCAGACCCACGATTGTCATTCTTTTTTTGACCCAGTTTTGCGGAGCATTTGCCAGTTCAAGAGCATTACAAATCCTGTGACGATGAAGAATTTTGGCATATCGCGGTCCTACTCCCCAAATGTGTTTAACATCAATCGAAGCCAGAATTTCATCTATCTTAGGATGATTCAAAATATTGAAAACACCTTTGTATCCTTTATTTTTTTTAGCGATTCGATTGGCAATTTTAGCTAAAGTTTTAGTTGGACCAATTCCCACAGAAACAGGAATTCCAGTCCATTGTTTCAAAGTTTTCTGGATTTTCTTTCCGTAAACGTTTAAGTTCAAATGTTCAAATCCATTTAAAGAAAGAAATGCTTCATCAATGGAATAAACTTCCACATCAGGTGTGAATTGATAAAGAATTTGCATCACTCTGGCAGACATATCAGCATAAAGAGCGTAATTGGAGGAGAACAGTTTTATATCATATTTCTTAAGAAGATGCCGGATTTTAAATCCGGGAGTTCCACGAGGAATGTTTAATTTTTTGAGTTCATCTGATAAGGCTACGATACAGCCGTCATTGTTGGAAAGAATTCCAACTGGTTTGTTTCTTAAAGAAGGTTGGAAAACACGTTCGCAGGAAACGTAAAAATTATTGCAATCAACTAAAGCGAAAATATCTTTTTTCATCTATTTCATCTTATGAATTGCGTAGGTAACCACACCCCAGACATGGAAATCCATATCTTCTGTGATTTCGATTTTAGGAAACTGAGAATTTTCCGGCACAAGAAACCAGCGATTATTTTTAATTATTAAACGTTTTACTGTTAATTCTCCATCCACAACAGCTATTATTATTTTATTATTGGAGGGTTCCAAAGCCCGGTCCACAATCAAAATATCATCAGGATGGATGCCGGCATTGATCATGGAATTGCCATCGACCCGAACAAAGAAAGTGGCTGCCGGATGATGAATAAGAAATTCATTCAAGTCCAGACTTCCTTCGATATAATCCTGAGCAGGAGACGGAAAGCCGGCAGAAATATTGGCTCCTACTAAGATACGTTTCAACTTGGTTCTTTTTTCAAATCGGAAAATCTCTTTTATGGAACTATCGGTTTTCGTTTTGTGAGTTTTCATTTTTCTCTCATTTTTTTAATCTTGTCATTCCCGCGAACCATTTCCGACTTCCGTCAGTTGCCGGATTAAAATTTGACGGAAGCGGGAATCTATTGAATGAAAATTATCTGCAATAATTCGTCAAGGATAACAAATGTTTATTTAGTTTTTCATAAAAAAGCTTCCGAAGTTTTGGAAACTAAAAAACCCGAGTCGAGTTATGCTCAACCCGACTCGGGTTTTAAATGTTTTCTTGAATGTTCTTATTTCATCAAGATCATTTTCTTGATTGAAGTATATTTTCCTGCATCCATTTTGTAGAAATAAACACCACTCGATACATTGACACCTTTTGTATCTTTACCATCCCAGACAACGCTATGATAGGCGGCTTCCAGATGCTCATTCACTACTGTTCTCACATGCTGGCCCTTAGTGTTGAATACATCGATTCTTACATTGCCGGCTTCATTGAGTGCAAACTTGATTGATGTTTCCGGATTGAATGGGTTTGGATAGTTGCCGTTCAGCTCTGTTACAAGTGGTAGCGGTGGATCACCTACATCTACAGTTACTTCTCCATTATTAGAGAATCCGGATTCCCAACCACCACAATATAATGCCGTAACATTGTAAACATAATCACCGGCAGGAAGACCAATATCAAGATAGAAGGTTGAGGTTACATCTGAAATTAACTCTCCATTACGATAAATGTTGTAATATTCAAGAGTCCTTTCCGCAGGTGCATCCCAGGATAAGAAAACGTTATTGATACCTTGTACTATTGCCATTAGATTCTGAGGTGGATATAGAATAACAGTTACTTCTTCTGCATTGGAAGGATCAGATTCACCTTCATCATAGATAGCAGTTACCCAGTATTCGTAAGTTCCGCCGTCTAAGCACAGGTCATCATAAGTTAATTCATTCGGATCAAGGATTTCTGCAATCTCTGTTCCATCACGGTAAACCTTGTAACCAAGAAGCATACGGCTGTCTCTGTTATTTTCGATTCTCTTGGTGCGTGTGTTTATGTAAAGCACTTCAGGCGTTCCAGAAGTGATCATGCTTCTGAGTTGTGGAGTTCTAACTTTATTTTTAGCAACACGAGATGTCATGAGAATTTCATCTCCTGCACCAACTACACCTTCAATGCACCAGTTGTAATCCAGGGCAAACGCTACACTGATTTCCTGCCAGATACCGGAAAAGTACATCCAGTCACCTTTACCAGGTTCTGCAGGACCAGCATCTACGCTGGCAGGATGATCGCCTGTGGCTGACATATCATAACCTATCCAGTATTCATTACCTGCTACAAGTGGTATCGGAATTGTCAGAGTATGTTCCGTCCAATCTTCGATGAGAACAGAACCTGTGACATCTGCCGAGTAAACTTCTGTGCCAGGATTACCGAATGAACCGCCTTCCCAGACTTTGACTGCTACATAACTGAAATCTGCTGTGCGGATATGAATATTTACTGATGTCAGAGTTGAACCATAATAACCGGTTAATTCATCTGCTGTGAATCTCGCTGCACACATGAAGTCTGCAGGAGCACCTGTGCCAATTCCATTTAAATCATAACCGGTGTGATAAGCAAGTACACCTCCTGTTCCAGCGCGTTGCTCCCATTCGAGATAGACATCATTATAGTCTTCTAAAGTTGCAGTAAAGTTAATCGGCGGGTAGGTAGGTGAAGGTAAGAATGTGAATGGTACTTCTACAATACTAGATTCGCCCGGATCATCATATACTGCTGAAACTCCAGCTATATAGTCTGTATCAGGCACAAGACCTGTGTATTGATAGGTGAGTTCTGGTATGTTCTCTGCGATTGGATTATTCATATCATCAAGATAAACATTGTAACCTGTAAGTTCATCGCTTGGTTCTGCATCGGCAAGGCTAACATTGAAATCATCGAAGTAATAAAGAGGATTATTACCGGCAGAAGCCCAGGCAAACATATTCACACCACCTAATTGATTCAATCCGGGAGTTCCGAAGCAACCGAGTGTCCATTGATAGGAATGCATCAAAGTACCGTCATAAAAGAATTCACAAAGATCACTATCCAAATCTACAATGATTTCAAAGTTCATCCAGGTATCAAAGTCGAATGGGAAAGTACAAGCTGCTGCTGCACCACCATCGATCGAAGCGATGCCTGTAACATCAAACATTGTCTGAATTCCCCATTCCGTTCCGGGAACATTGGTTTTTTGCAGATTGTAATATGCGCAATATCCAGTGGGAATATACATATTCAGTTCTATTGAATAAGCTCCGGTTGTGTAGTTTTCCATGATCAGCACAAGGTCGGTAGAGCCGTCAACTTTGACTGCTTGAGTTCCACTCAAGGCATAATCATCGGAAACAAGACCATCTTCTGCTGAGCCGGGATTATTTGTCCAGGTTGTCCAGTCGTCAGATTGTACAGCAAGATATTCTCCTACAGTGTAAGATTCAAAATCATCACCGTAAATCGTCCCGCCCGGAGGATTCCAGGTAACGATTCCATTATATGGATCTACAGCAACGTTTTCCGGTGGGTCGAATTCCGGCATTGGTTCTAATTCGAAATCTACTGTAGTTGTTTGACCTTCCAATACTTCAACATCTTCGATAGTAAGATCGGAATAACCAGTAGCCGAA
>JAUWNO010000187.1 GCA_030612605.1 Armatimonadota bacterium | reverse complement strand
AATCTTCTTTCTCATTTTTGTTCTGCTGAAAATAGGAATCAACATTACCAATAGATTCACAGAAGTTGATGATACAATCTTCAAAATGCCTTTCAATAAAATCCGCTAAAATCAAATTCCGTTTTACTTTTTCCTCTTTAGTTTTAAAATCAATCCGACAGGAATCCTGTAATTCTGCTTTTTTAATTTTCTGGTCATCAAATAAAATCTTGAATTCAACTGCAGATGCATCTGCAAACTCAGAATAAAACTTCGGTTCTCCCAGAAAAATAGCTTTATTCTCATCATCAAAATAAATCAAAAAATCGCTTGTAATCGTAAAATCTTTTGATTCGGTTTTAGTATTGAACATTGCCACAATTTTCTTGAAATTTTTATAGTACTCTATTTTTTCTGCGGAAATTGTGAGTGAATCTTCTCTCTCTGAAGAAAGAACCGGACTTATTAAAAGATAGCCGTAACCATCATTCAAATAATAAACCAATTTCCCGCAACTACCGTTCAGCTTTTCCCGCTCATCATAAACAAATACATCATCAAATGCATAAAACTCTTTTTTATCCCGGAAATAATTTACTCTTTTTGCCTTAAAAGTTCTAATCGTAGAATCCTGATGAGCTTCTTCCACAAACACATTTTCCTTAAGAATCAATTCTTCATTCAAACGAAGGTACTTTACTTTATCTGCAAATAAACTCAAGGAATCATCAAAAACTTTTACATTACCTGTTAAGATTGAAATTTTCTTTTTTTCATACAATTTTGCAAAATCAGAGAAAAATTCTGTTTCTCCATAAAAAAAATGAACATTACCAATCAAATCAGTAACATATTCTTCATTAATTTTATTAACGATCAAAGTATCTGCGTTAATCAGCCTGTAAGGACGAAGATCATTTTCATCTGAAAATAGTATATCTGAAAAGAGAAGAAAAAGAAAAATAATGAAAATTCTAACTGGGTTACCAATCGATTTTTTCATCGGATATTTCTCCCTCAGCAGATACTTTTATAATTTTGACCTTTTCCAGATTAATATCGGTAACCATTTCCAAACCATGAAGCACACTTTCTTTTCGTATTAATGTAACTCCTTCTTTTGCAAGAATTTCGTCATTATTCCTGTTCCAGATAAGATAGGGTGTTTTCAAAATTCCGTTATCACCATTTTCATCTGTAACTACCACATTTCCCATTCCGATTAGAATATTTTTCACATCATCGATTTCCGCTTTATCACAGTAAATTGTGGATTGAAGTTCACCTTCCGGAGTAAAATTTTTCACGAAAACCGTATCAGCAATAGTCAGCTTTTTTTGTGTATACCTATCGATATGAACAGCAGTGATTTCCTGTTCGATTATTTCTTTATTGGTTGTGATAATCGTAACATAATCGCTTTGTTGGTCTGGAATTTCATCGCTTTGCTGTGAAGACAGGTTTTCTTCTGTTTGGACACAGGAAATTAAAAAGACAATTAAAACGATACTAAGATATTTCAAGATGCTCAATGAAATCTGCCACAGCTTTTTCATATTTTCCCTGTTTCTTTAAGATGAAATCGATAAACTCCCTCACAGCTCCTTCCCCACCTTTTGCATTCGCAATAAAATCTACTTTTGTTTTTATGTCTTCGTTAGCATCATTCGGAACCGCTGATAAATATACTTTTTTAAGTGCTGGATAATCATTCCAGTCATCACCCATATATGCTACATTTTTCCAGATTAATTTTAATTCCCTCAATATTTCTTTAACTTTTGCCAGTTTATTTCTAACTTTTTGAAAAAGATATTCTATTCGTAAATCTTTACATCTTCGAATTAATGCTTGCGATTCTCTACCAGTAATAACTGCAACTTGAATTCCAGAAAATTCAAGAAGCCTTATTCCCAGTCCGTCTTTAGCTGAGAAGCTTTTCAATTCGATTTCATTATCTCCATACACAACTTTCCCATCAGACAATACTCCATCACAGTCCAATATAAGCAGTTTAATTTGTGAGTAATCCTTCATGAAATCTCCTTGATCTTTTCTACCTTCCGAAGCTTTCTTCCAATCTTTCTCATATTTAAGATTCGGAAGGTTACGAATGAGCTAAAACTTTCCGAATCTTAAAAGTAAGTATTCCTTTGTGGGAAGCTTCGGAAAGTCGGTACACTTTTTTTTCATAATCTTTCATAAATTATGATACACAACCTTTTTACATTCATCCAAGAATTTAGGAATCTCATCAAGAGGAAGCATCGTGGCAGCATCACTTAAAGCTTTTTTAGGATTAGGATGGGTCTCGATAAACAAGCCATCAACATATCCAGTTGCCAGAGAGGCTTTTGCCATCATCAAAGCATACTGCGGAGTTCCACCTGTAGTTTTATCTGAAGTCGGTTTCTGTAAGCTGTGAGTTACATCATAAACTACCGGATAACCGATCTTTTTCATGATTGCAAAACTTCTAAAATCAACAACCAGATTGTGATAACCGAAACTTGTTCCTCTTTCTGTTAAGAGGATTTGTTCATTATTTTGAGATGTAACTTTTTCCGCAATCAGTCTCATATCTTCGGGTGCCAGAAATTGTCCTTTTTTGATATTCACAATTTTTCCGGTTTTTGCTGCTGCTACAATCAAATCTGTCTGACGTGAAAGAAATGCCGGTATTTGAATCACATCCGCAACTTTTGCTACAGAATTAATTTCATCAGTTTCGTGAACATCTGTGAGAATCGGAACGTCAAAATCCTGTTTCACTTTCTTTAGAATTCTGAGACCTTCCTCCAATCCAACTCCGCTGAAAGAAAGAATTGAGGAGCGATTTGCCTTTTTATATGAAGATTTAAAGATAAAAATAATATCTCTTTTAAAGGTTTCTTTTTTGAGTTTTTCTGCTACTTGAAGTACCATCTTTTCGCTCTCGATCACGCAAGGTCCGGCAATCAGGAAAAATTTATTATCATTCACAAGCATTTCAAAAAGATCCATCTTAGCTCTCCTGAATTATTAATATTAACATATTATCATTTGTCAATTCAATCTTTAAAAGTTTTATGTCAAACTATTTTGCAGATAATAATCTGTTGACAAGAAAGATATTAAAAAATCAAACTGAATCTGTATTTGAATTTTATGGAAGGTTTAAGAATTTTATGAAACAGAGAATTCTGCTTTTATCAATGCCGAATTATGCATCCGGATTTGATCGTGCAGCCAGGTTTCCAAATCTCGGGTTAGCGTCTATTGCCGGAAATGTGGATGAGGATATCATTGATAAGATCGCAATTGTAGATTTGATAACTGTTCGTTCAGATCTTAAAAAATATTTAATTAAGCTTCTTAAGAGCTTCCAGCCAGATATTATTGGACTTTCTGCTATGAGTTTTCAATATCAAACAGCAGTAGAAATTGCAAAAATAATTAAAAAATTTAATGAGAAAATTTACACTGTTTTTGGCGGATATCATATTACTTTAGCTTATGATATAATTTCAAATTCTGAAGATGTTTCTTATATTGATTTTATGATCCGAAAAGAGGGTGAAATTGCTTTTAATAATTTAGTGAAAGCTCTTGTAGAAAATCCTGGTAATTTTTCTGAAATAAAAAATCTATCCTATAAAAAAAATGGAGAATTTATTCATAACAAATGTGCAGAAAATATCGATTTAAGTAAACTTAAAATTCCAAAACGAAATATCCGTATTAGAAAAAGTTTTTTTGCTTTTGGGAAAAGAACAGATGTGATCGAAACTTCCAGGGGATGCACAATGGCTTGCAACTTTTGTTGTATGCCATTTATGTATGGAAGAACTTATAGAAAATATGACATGAATCGAATACAGAAAGATATTGAAAACTCGATTTCAAATGGAGCAGAATCATTATTTATCGTGGATGATAATGCTTTTTTAGATGTTCGTCATATGCACAATTTCTGTGATATGGTCATAAAAAATAAATTCAATAATATCGATTACATGATCCAGGCAAGTGTTCGTGGAGTTGCATCTGATGAGAATTTGGCAAGAAAGATGGCAGAAGCCGGTTTCAAATTTGTATTCCTGGGAATTGAAAATGTGGAAGTTGAAGATATCGAATTATTATCTAAAGATAAAAAAGTTCTCACGGAATCCGTGCATGCAGTTAAATTATTACAGGAAAATAATATCATAAGTGCTGGAGGTTTTATTGTTGCACTTCCGGATGACACTGAAGAAAAGATCTGGAATAATTTTCATTTTGCACGGAAAATAAAATTAGACGCACCTTTCTTTTTTGTGGCAACTCCACATTTAAAAACAGAATTTCGGAAAAACTTGATTGAAGAAAAAGCAGTTACAAATTATAATGATTTCTGCTTTTATAATGGATTGCAGGTAAATGTTCGCACCAAAAGTTTATCTTCAGAACAAATATCCTATATTTTAAGTAAGATGAATGGAAAATATGGAGATTTTGAATATATAAAATTTAATAAAATAAGAAAAATATATCCTCTCTTTTTCTGGAAAACCATCTTAAAAAATATTCCGCATATGATGACCAATAAACTGCGAAAAATTTTATATCCAAAAAACAAATATATAAATTATATTGCCGGTAGAAAAAGACTGATCAAACGTATGAGAGAATGGCTTTTAGATAAAGAAGAAGTTATTCTATCACGCTTGCAGGAGTTGAATGCTCGTGAGAATCTTTAATGTTTTTTGTCTATTGTTCAGTCTGATCTTCTTAAACGCAATAGAAAAACCACAATTGGCTCGTCTTCATTATGATGGAGGTGGAGACTGGTATAATGATTCGGACATTTTGCCAAATTTAGCTCAATATCTAAATAAAACAATTCAAACAGATTTTGCTTTGGAACAGGCAATCGTGAAACCTGCTGATTCCAAATTATTTGAGTTTCCTTTTGTATTTATGACCGGTCATGGCAATATAACATTTTCGGAAAAAGATGCTGAGAATTTGAGAAAATATCTGCTTCAGGGTGGATTCTTGCTGGCAGATGATGATTATGGAATGGATGCATCTTTCAGGAGAGAAATCCAAAAGGTTTTCCCTGAAAAAGAGCTGATCGAGCTTCCTGCAAATCACGAAATTTTTCACAGTTTTTTTTCGTTTAAAAAAGGATTGCCGAAAACTCATAAACACGATGAAAAACGTGCTCAAGCTTTTGCCATTTTCGATGATTTTGGCAGGATGATGGTTCT
>JAUWNO010000277.1 GCA_030612605.1 Armatimonadota bacterium | reverse complement strand
TTCCAAATATTTTTGCAATCGGTGATATTACTGGAAAACTGATGTTAGCTCATTCAGCAAGCAAGCAAGGACTTATTGTTGCTGATATAATTAGTAATGAACTAAATGCTGACAAGCAGGAAATTATAAATCTGAATTATGAGAATATTCCCAGATGTACTTTTACAAATCCTGAAATTGGTTCTGTCGGTCTTACCGAGAAACAAGCACAGGAAAAATTTGGAGATATTCTGGTTGGCAAATTTCCTTTTTCTGCCAATGGGAAATCTCTTGGAATTGGTAATAACTTTGGATTTGCCAAAGTAATCGCTGAGACGAAAGATCATAAAATTGTTGGAATGCATATCATTGGTCCACAAGCAACAGAATTGATTGCTCAAGGTGGAATTCTTTTGGGAACTGATGCAAAAATTGAAGATTTAAAGAAGATTGTTTTTGCTCATCCGACTCTTTCCGAAGTTGTGATGGAAGCAATTGAAGACATGGAAAAACTTTCGATTCATAAGATGTAATTAATGGGAGAAAATATGGGAGAAGTTAAAACAAAAATTAAATTAACAAATTTTGTTGATTTAAGAAACTATGAAAATGGATTAATTCCTAAAAAGGAAGTACATTTTACTGAAGTTGAAATGCTGGTTGATACTGGAGCTACTATGTTGACTATCAGCGAAGATGTGGCGCAGAAGATAGGCATAAAAAAGGAAAAAGAAATTTTTGTTTCCTTAGCAGATGAATCGATTCATAAACATTTTAAGGGCAGAGGAATTTTAGTTGAAATTGGTGATCGTGATTGTGTCACGGATTGTGTAATCTTAGAGAGAGGAACCAAATCGCTTTTAGGTCAGATTCCATTAGAAGAAATGGATTTGGTGGTTGATTGCAGAAACAATAAATTAATTCCTAATCCAAAAAGTTATAAAGGTAAAGTAACTGTAAATCTAAAATAGAAATTATCTGAAAAGCATAAAATTAAATGACAGATTTAAGAAAGCCAAAATGGCTTACTTCAAAGAAAATAGGTGCTTCCAAAGCGCAAGAAATCAAGAGATTGTTACGAGAATATAATCTGCACACAGTTTGTGAAAGTGCAAGATGTCCAAATCTGGGAGAATGTTTTGAAAACGGAACTGCAACTTTTATGATTCTGGGAAATATTTGCACCAGGAATTGCACATTTTGTGCAATCGAAAAATCCGAAAAAAATCTACTCCCTCCTGATTCGGAAGAACCTCGTTCAATTGCTGAACTATCGAAGAAGCTTGGTTTGAAACATGTTGTTATTACAACTGTTACGCGAGATGATTTACCGGATGGAGGAGCATATCAATTCATAGAAGTAATAAAACAAATCAGAAAAATTTGTGAGGAAAATATTTCAATTGAAGTTTTAATATCAGATTTTAATGGAGATCTGAAGCAGGTCATAAAAGTTGTTGATGCTGCTCCGGATATTTTGAATCATAATGTCGAAACCATTCCCAGACTTTATTCTGCTGTACGTCCAAAAGCAAATTTTAAAAGATCAATTTCAGTTCTTAATACAGCCCGTAAAGCAAATAGAAATATTCTTTTAAAAAGTGGTTTTATGGTCGGTTTGGGAGAAACTGAAAAAGAGGTGTTAATTCTGCTAAAAGAACTCAGAAAAGCGGATGTGGATATTGTTACGATTGGTCAATATATGCAACCTTCAAAAGATCATTATCCTGTGAATGAATACATACATCCTGAAGTATTTGATTTTTATAAAGATGAAGGTGAAAAAATGGGCTTTAAAATCGTAGAATCTGCTCCCTTAGTTCGAAGTTCCTATCATGCGGAAAGAGCAAGAAAAATCATGAGAAATCATTCGCAAATTTGATGAATTTGTGACAAAGAAAAAAGGAGAGAATTATGCAAATTACCATGACTGCCCGTCACTTTGATTTGACCAAAGCAATCCGTGAGCATATCGAAGAAAGTACAGAAAAAATCGAAAGGTATTTTGACCATATCATTAATGTCCATTTTATTTTATCTTTAGATAATAATCTCAATAACGTGGAAATGATCCTTAATATTCCAAAAAACAATTTTATGAGCGAAGCTTCAGAAAAAAATATGTATCTGGCTATTGATGAAGCGATCGATAAAATGGAACAACAAATAAAGAAAATTAAGGGAAAATGGGCAAACCATCATAAGAGAAAAAGTTTGAAAGAAAATAGCCGGTTCGCTTATGCTAACCTGATTAAAAAAGGTAATCATGATAGAACTATAAAAATAAAAAGAATTGTAACGGAACCATTGACTGTAAACGACGCAATTGAGAAATTTGAAGAAATTTCTGATCCGTATCTGATTTTTAAAAATATGCAAACTGACAGGATAAATGTACTTATAAAGAAAGATGAGGAACATTATAAATTATTAGAACCATAACTGATTGAGATTTAGCCTGTTATGTTTCAAAGGTGCGAAAAATGAAAGCTATGAATGTAAAAGATTTTTTTCAGGACAAAAAGAAAGATTTGCTTTTGACTTTAGTAACGAATCCAAAAACCCTGAAAAACAATATCATCAATCCGTTTCTGAATCGTCCCGGACTTGCTTTATCCGGTTATTATGAACGCTTTACATATGATAGAATTCAGGTTTTGGGTGAAACTGAAGTTAATTATCTGCAAACCCTGAAAGACGATAAGCTTTATGACCGAATGAAGGAAATTTTCTCATACCAGATTCCGTGTTTCATTGTTACTAAAGGACTTTCTCTTCCTGCACAGGTTATTTATCTGGCAAATGAACTTGAGATTGCCATTTTAGTTTCTCGATTATCAACCAATAAGCTGTATTATGAATTGGGAAAATATTTAGATGATTTTTTTGCTCCTTCCAAAACTGTTCATGGCACCTTGGTTGATATTTTCGGTGTGGGGATTTTGGTAACCGGAAAAAGTGGAATAGGCAAAAGCGAATGTGCACTTGATTTGATTGATAGAGGTCAACGGCTGGTAACTGATGATGCTGTAAAAATCATTGTAAGAGATGATGTGCTCATGGGTTCTTCCACAAATGATTACGGGCATTTTATGGAAGTACGGGGTGTAGGTTTGATCGATGTGGAAAAGTTGTTTGGAATTCATGCTGTACGAGTTCAAAAAAGGATCGATATCCAAGTGGAATTAATGCCCTGGAAAGATAATATGGATTATGAGAGAATTGGTTTGGGAGACAATTCAGTTGAAATTCTGGATATGAAAATTCCTATCATCTATTTGCCGGTTTCACCAGGTAAAAACGTTTCTGTTGTCATTGAAGTTATTGCTATGAACCACATTCTGAAAACTTATGGATATGATGCCGCAAAAGTGTTTACCCAAAAACTTCAACAAGATTTGCAGGAGAAGGCAAAAATCAGGAACAATCTGATTAAGGATAAAGAATAGAGGTTCTGGGTTCTGGGTTCAAAGGTTCATGGTTAAAGAAGATTAAAGAAAAAAGTGATCCTGAACCGTGAACAACTGCAAAAAATAGATATGATAAGAAAAACTATAGTTATAGTGAATACGCTGGGAATGCATGCCAGACCTGCAACGTTGATCGTGAAAGCTGCTACAAAATACAGGTCGGATTTTCGACTGATAAAAGGTGATACCGAAATCAACGGTAAAAGTATCATGGGCGTGATGACACTAGCTGCTGAATTTGGTTCTGAACTGGAACTGGTTGCTGATGGAGTTGACGAGGAATTTCTGATAAATGAAATTTCAGAACTTTTTGCTTCAAAGTTTGGTGAGGAATAATGGAAAAAATT
>JAUWNO010000398.1 GCA_030612605.1 Armatimonadota bacterium | reverse complement strand
ATTATTTCAGTAGATCATGGACAGACCTGGTCTGAACCTATTTTCCTGAATGCAAATGATACTCCGGAACTAGCGAATCAGATTCCTAGTTATGTGTATCCTGGTGATTTAATTGAAGTTATCAGTAATACTCCTGGCAATTATCATGGAAAAGTACATTTATTCTACCTGGATGATAATGACTTCGGTTCTTCAGTTCAAGGCAATGGACAAAATAATGGCGGTGAGCTGATGTACGCAGCATTAGATATTGAATTTTCATCTTCTTTTTCTTCAGATGAAAACTTAGTTCCTCATACTGAATTTTTGGCACAGAACTATCCCAATCCGTTCAATCCATCTACGACCATCAAATATGAAATCCAAGAAGCTGGAAATGTGACCATTGAAGTGTTCAACATCAAAGGCCAGAAAGTGAAAACACTTGTGAACGAATATCATACAGTTGATAATTACAGCACTGTCTGGAACGGAACAAATGCTAACAATCAAGGAGTTGCCAGCGGAATTTATTTCTACAAAATGGAGGTTGGAGATTATACCTGCCTTAAGAAAATGATCCTCCTAAAATAATAGCGGATAAGTACTAATGAAATAAAAAACTAAAAAAAGTTTTCTCTTTTTTATTTCTTCTCGCAATTCTTATGTTCCTTCTCTTTGGAATGTTTTTCATATTTTCATCAAAAAGAGAAGGACACGCCTTCGCCAGCTTCGGCGCTGCAGGCAGCAGGATGAGTTTAGGAGGAAGATAGGCTTGTCGGTTTCCAAACATTTGAAAGATTTAAAAACATATATCTTTTTTTATCGAGAAAACTTGTTTAATAAATACACATTATTCAAAAAAATATTTCCGAAAAGAAAAGTAATAATTCTTTTGAAAACCAGCTTATAATCTAACTAAAATCTGAACATAATTTTTAATATAAATTTAAAAAGAAATTTGAGAATGTTTTATCTTGACAATGAAAGGACGATTGTTTTTTTTCCGAACGAAAGAAACATAACGTTTCAATGCCAAGAAGGCAAAAAAATCGATGGAGGGTTTGTATGAAGAGACTTTTGTTGTTCATTATTTTATCGCTTTTGCTAATACTGCCGCATGCTTTATTTGCTGCTAGTGGTAGCATTGCAGGAAAAGTTACTATCGAAGATACAGGTGAAGCATTACCAAATGCTGCTGTGTATCTTGAAGGTACTGAGACAGGAACTTATACCAAAAAGAATGGTAGTTATATCATTAAGAATGTTCCTGCTGGTTTTCAAACCGTTACTGTAAGCTTCGTTGGATACGAGCAAGTTTCAAAAGAGGTTGAAGTAAAAGCCAATGAAACTACAAAGCTGAACTTTTCATTAAAAGTTAAAGCTATCGAGCTCGGAGGAATCTCTGTAAATGCTACCCGGGCTGTAACCAGGGAAACACCAATCGCTTTTACCGACATCAGCCAGAGAGATATTTCTAATGTCTATACTACAGAGGATGTTCCTCAGTTGTTATCTGGCGTTCCGGGATTATTCTCTGCAACCGGTGGTTTAGGTGAAGGTGAACTCAAGATTCGTGGGTTCGATCAGGATAAAGTTCAAATTCTTATTAATGGTATTCCGGTAAATGACCCGGAAAGCCAACAAGTTTACTGGTCAAACTGGACTGGTCTTTCTTCAAACATTAAATCTGTTCAGGTTCAAAGAGGAGCAGGTTCTTCAATGTATGGTTCAGGTGTTTTTGGCGGTTCTGTTAATATCGAAACAATCGGTGTTGGATCAGATCCGATTCAGGGATGGACATTCAGAACATCCGGTGGTGGCTATTATGTGCAAGATGAAGTTGCAGATGGAAAAGGTGATATGGTTGATTTCACTCCATACAACTATAATCTATTATTTCGTTACAATTCCGGCAATCTTAAGGGTGGAAAATTCAATTATAGCGTGATGGCAGAAAGAAAAGTCGGTGATTCCTACCAGATTGGAACATTCTATGATGGTTGGTCATTTGGTGCTGAAGTTCAAAATCTTTGGGGAGACCATAAAGTTAACACAAGTCTTATTGTAGCTCCACAATGGCACAACCAGGCTTGGGCTTCGGTTGATATGGCTTTGCAAGATAAACTTGGACGTAATTATAACAGAACAAATCATTTTTATCAAGTAAACTATTATAATAAACCTCAACTTTCTGTGCGAGATGAATGGAAAGTCTCCGATAATTCTTTACTTATGACAAACATCTTCATTACTCGTGGTGACGGTGGAGGTAAAAATCTTCAAAATAACAAATTTGATGTTGAAACTGGACGAGTTTATTATCAAGATCTTAGCGAAAGTACAGACTCGACATCCTTTGGACGGCATGCACTTTATATTTACCAAGAAACCGGGAGCGAACTAGGCGGATTTGTAGCAAGCGACTCCACAACAGTTCAGGGTTGGGGACCTCATTATAATGGAGTTCCATTAGGTGAATTTGATGATGATGGAGAATGGGATTGGTATTCAGCTAAGAATCTTCCAAGCACTTATGACTATTCTTGGCAAAATGATAGTGAAAATAGCCATAAGCAATTTGGATTTAATACTTATTTAGACCATAAAATAAACGATATGGTAAAAGTAATCGTTGGAGGAG
>JAUWNO010000259.1 GCA_030612605.1 Armatimonadota bacterium | reverse complement strand
ATTTTCTAAACTCGGGGAAGAAGAATAACAGCAAATACCACCACCATTATTAAGAAGATGACCTCCTCCTTGAGCATAACCGTTCTGAATGGTGATATTCTCTATCAAAGCAGTGTTTACATATTTAAATTCCATAACGGAAGAGCTACTATTAGCATCCAAAATGGATTCATCTTCTCCACTTCCTGATAAAGATACATAATTGCTCCACATAATAGGAAATGTTTCTCCATTTGTTGAAGCACTGTAAACACCAGGAGCAAGATGAATTGTATTATGGTTCAAACTGTCGGAATAAACCATTGATAATGCATGCTTGATTGTCTTAAAAGGTTCATCAGGTAAAGTTCCTATATTAGAATCATCTCCGACTACTGATACATAAACATCAGCATTTATTAAACTGTCCTGTATACTATGCAGAATATCAAAAGTAAAATTATTAATAGGTGATACATAATAGTCAGTTGGGTTCATTACAGTAAATGTGTCTACAATAACATTTATTACATCGCAATCCATTACAAAAATATCTGCTCCAGCTCCTCTGTTGCTTTCAATAGTATTTAAATAAATATTGCATCTGTTTTCACTGCTAAAATTAGGTGAAGAATAATAAAGTAAGTAAATCCCTCCTCCATTTTCACCAGCAGAATTACTTGTTATCGTAATATTCTCTAAACTCGGTGAGGAATTATTAAAGCAGTAAATCCCACCACCTCTAAGAGAGGCACTATTACCAGTAATTGTAACATTTACCAAACCCGGACTGGAATTATAATCACAGTAAATTCCACCACCACGATTTTCAGCATTATTTCCTATTATAGTAACATTTACAAAACCCGGACTGGAACTAGAAGAACAGTAAATTCCACCACCTTCACCAGCAATATTACCTGATATTGTAACATTCACAAAACTCGGACTGGAATTATTATAACAGTAAATTCCACCACCATATCCAAGACATCCATAATATACAGCAGAATTATCAGATATTGTTACATTCTGCAGAATCGGACTGGAATTATCATCACAGTAAATTCCACCACCACGCTTTTCAGCATTATTTCCTATTATAGTAACATTTACCAGACTTGGGCTTGAATGATTTTGGCAGGATATACCTCCACCTGTGTAATATGGATGAATACCACCACCTTGCCCATTCGTAATCTTAAACCCAATCAATACCGCTGTTGAATCCTCGCCACTCTCAAATGTTACCACACTTTCAATACCTCCTCCATCAATTACTGTCTGGGATATGTAAGAAGTATCCTGGGTTGTTAAAAAATGAGAAGCAACTGTAATATTTTTCCCATAATAATTGATATTCTCTACATAAATTCCTGTAGCAACAAGAACAACATAACCATCAGAAGCAGCATATATTCCTGCCTGTATGGTTGGGTAATCAGCAGGTACATTTATAACTGTTGTTTCTACAATCTCAACATATATCGGATTTGTATAATTATCTACAGGTGGAACAAAATAAAAATCTCCAGTTCCATTGGTTTGATATTTAAGATGTATTTCATATATGCCGGGACCATTATAATTATCAAACTCAAGTATATCTTGAAATTCAAAATCTTCAGTTGCATTATTAGCTATAGTTACACCTTCACCCTCTTCTGCATCGATGTTGTATAAAAAATTTCCATTGTTGTCATGTATAGCCATATATATATTTCCAGCCCAGTCAACATCTTCAAAATTTGTTATTAAAACAGATGCTGTTACCTGTTCTTCATATATCATTGGATTAGGTGTTATAACTATTGGGGATGCCATTTCAAGATTTTGAATATAATTATAATATCTTGGTGTATAGTCTGTTAAAGCATTTATGTCATAATTTCTATATGATACTCTCCAGTCAATATCTGATGATTCAATAATGTTTATTGTTCCGGTTGGATTATCACTTAATACCAACCGTACATGATGACCTGCTTTATTAATTATATCTCCATGCTTTAATTCATTAAAAGTGGAATAAGCAGTGGAAATATCTGGTAATGTAGAAGTTCCATATTTTTCTGATAAATCCCAGGCTCTTGAAACAAGACCAGAGCAATCAACCCCCACACAGTAAGTTGGTCCCCAACTAACATCATTCTTATGATAGGGTGAAGGTAGTGGTGGAGATATATAAACATCTCCAGCATATGCACCACTAGAAATTTGAGATACAAATGTATTTATTTCTGTCCATCCACCCCATTTATAAGGAACTTTCTGCTTTTGACCAATAGTTACCCAATCTGGAGTTTTAATATAAGCACTTTGGTCATCAATGTAATGAACATAGTAATCATCTGGGTATTGTCCTGGATCATAATTCCAAAATTGAGGTTCCATCAAAGTATTATTAATTGAAATATTATCATATGAAGCTGTCCATTCAAGACTTTCGTATTCTGCTGCATTTTGTATTATTTCTGCTCTACTGATTGGTAATTCTTCTCTTGGAAAACTATTTTTAATAGTTCCCTCTTTTATTCTTAATAGATGCTCATTATAATGATATTCTTCTTTAAAATCAGGTACAATATCTTTGTTCAGTTTTTCATCATAAATTAATTGATACAGGATTCCTTTCTCTGGAGTTGCAATAAAATAAAATACCCCATTATCATTTATTTTGATGTCATGTTTCATATAGATAAAGTTCATATTTGGTAATTTCATTTTATTTACAATTTCTTTTTCAATAAGAGAATATACTAATATTTCCCTCTCTATTTTTATTGGTACTTCATTTTTGAAATATTCAATATTTAGAAATAACTTAGATTTATATTTTCCTAATATAGTCACTGTTGCTAATTTTTTATCTAAATCGTATATTTTTTCCAAATTCAAGTTTTTTTGATTTGATATCTGTAATGAAAAAGTATTGTTTGATAGTTTGATAGTTTTGCATTTAAAATTTTCACCCAATAGCCATCCATTTATTTCATTATTAATCTGTGAAATGGTATCAAGATAAAAACTGTTTTTAATAACAGGATAACTTTTTTCATCGGAAGTCAACACATAAAGATCGTTTTCAAATGCGGATAATCTATTAATAAATTTAAATTCTTTGTTTACAGAATACTTTTTTATTAAAGCACCTGAATCATTAAATTCATATATGGAATAATTGCTCAAAACATAAAATTTATTATTGTTATATACAAAATCTTCCGGGATAAAATCTAAATCAAAGGCATTTAGAAATTTTCCATCTTTTGAATAAACTTTTATGTTTTTTTCTACATTAGACAAAAAAGCTACTCGGTTATTATCCAGTATTTCAAATGACAAAATAGCATAATTTCCGCTATGTGTTAGTTTAGTTTCAAATCCAGAATTATTGTTCCATTCAAAATCAGCAAGTTTTTCATATTTATATTTAGCAAAAACATTTATGGAGCAAAATATCAAAAAAACCAATAAAGTTATTTTTTTTGTTATCATACTGTTAACTCCTATATTTTTTTAAAAAACAAGATAGGATGCAAAATAAAATTTTGTTAAATCTACATCATAATTTCGTTTTCATTCAAAAAATAATTACATTAACAAGTTCAAAATAATTTTCCTATTACTAGGTTTCGAAAGAAAAATTTAAGTTTATCTTTGTCAAGAAGTTTCACGGTTTTCGTGAATTCGTGAACACGTGAAATCGTGAATTTGTGAACCTCTGAACCCTGAACCCAGAAAGAGCAAAATAACAAATAACAAATAACAAATAACAAATAAAAATCCAAATATCAAATTTCAAATACCAAATTAGAGATAAGTTGAAAGAGACCGTGCCTTCGGCAGGTAAACTTTTTTTATCCCAACCTTGAACTCTGAACCCAGAACACGTGAAATCGTGAATTCGTGAACACGTGAACCTTTGAACCTCTGAACCTCTGAACCTCTGAACCTCTGAACCTCTGAACCTCTGAACCTCT
>JAUWNO010000543.1 GCA_030612605.1 Armatimonadota bacterium | reverse complement strand
ATTCTATCAAAGAATCAATATTTGTCTTCGTGAAGCGCGGGAAGCTAATTTTTGGTACGTTGTTATTGATCGATTAGAGATAGGTGATAGAAATCTATGTAAGGAACTTATGCAAGAATCTAAAGAATTAAAACTAATTTTCGGTTCGATTGCTGTCAAAAATAAGAAATAATGATCAAATCAAAAATAATCTCTAATATTAATTTATTTTTCCTTTTATCTTTTTCCTTTTTCCTTGTTTCGTGTAGCAGCTCCACAGAAGTTTCCAAAGGAAGCATATCCGGCACAGTACACTTAGAAGGTGAAACAGATCACTCCGAAATTACTGTAGCAGTTTACGATTTAGCCTATCTTGTTCCGGATGATAAATTAATTTAAAATTGAAAATGTAAAATTTAAAATTAACAAAATTGTCTGGGATGGTAAAGATGACAATGGCAATCCAGTTGGAAGCGGGATTTATTTTTATAAATTAATGATGGGCAAGAAAGAGATTGCATCCAACAAAATGCTTCTTTTGAAATAATTTAATGTGGAATCAGTGACTCCGTCGCCGTTTTGGAATCGGAGACTCTGTCGCCGAAAATAATTAAAGCCGAGAGACTCGGCTACTCCAAAAAAAGACACTCCAAAAAGAAAAAAATTACTTGCTGTTTTCTACCTTATATTTCAATCAGTTAAGAACATAAGTTAATGTTAAAAACTAAGCTAAAATAATTTTTCATTTGACACTATATCTAACTATTTAAATTTTAAGAGGTAAGCTTTCTGTATTATGGTAACCGGAAAATCAGTGCTGGGTTCTTAATTTATTGATATTCGGTAGGTTAACGATTACTTGTTGGGATTTCTAAGCGTTATTGTTGTATAAATTGCAAAAATGTTTGTGTTATTCGGAGTGGTTAGTGTTCAAATTTATCATTAAAAGAGATAGTCAGATTGTAAAATTTGAAGCAAATAAGATAACAAATGCAATTTTAAAAGCTGGTGAAATCACCAAAGAATTCGGTTTACCGATTGCAAAAAATCTAACGATTAAAGTTATTAATCTTTCGCATCAAATCATACAAAGGGAAGTTCCAACAGTTGAAGAAATTCAGGATATTGTAGAAGAAATCCTTCTTACTTCGCCATATAAAAAAACTGCTAAAGCTTATATCATTTATCGCGATCAGCATGCAAAAATTCGTGAAATCATTGCTAACGCTGAGATAAGCCTGATCGACCAATACCTGGAGAAACTCGATTGGCAGGTAAAAGAAAACAGCAATATGGCTTATTCTCTTCAAGGATTGAACAAT
This sequence comes from Armatimonadota bacterium, assembly GCA_030612605.1. Lineage (GTDB taxonomy): Bacteria > Cloacimonadota > Cloacimonadia > Cloacimonadales > TCS61 > JABMPU01. Next base: position 360 of record JAUWNO010000543.1, on the reverse strand, counting down.
TACATTGCCTCGGAAGTCAGTAAAATCTACTGGCTCAACAAAATATTTCCACCTGAAATTAAAGAAACGCACATTAACGGAGATTTTCATATTCACGATCTGGGAATGATCTCGGTTTATTGTGTAGGCTGGGATTTGATGGATCTGCTTATGGTTGGTTTCAAGGGAGCCAGAGGAAAAATCCAGAGCGGTCCTGCTAAACATTTAGGCAGTGCTTTGGGTCAAATCGTGAATTTCTTTTATACTCTTCAAGGCGAGGCTGCCGGTGCTCAGGCTTTTTCCAATTTTGACACACTTCTTTCACCATTCATTCGATACGATAAACTAAGTTATGAAGAAGTTAAGCAGGCAATCCAAGAG
>JAUWNO010000288.1 GCA_030612605.1 Armatimonadota bacterium | reverse complement strand
AAGAAGCATTGGAATTCACTCAGCTCGATGCTGAAAATGTGATGATTCATCGTACTGAAATTGTTGCTTTTGAGAAAGAAACTTCTGTGGAAGAAGTTATCAAAGTAGCAAAAGAAAACGGTTTTACACGCTTCCCGGTCTATGATGATGACCTTGATCATATCACCGGAATTCTTATCATTTACGATTTGATGAAAAAGAAGCGAAATAAAAATCTTAAAGCATCCGACTTCGTGCGAGAAGCATTTTTCGCACCGCAAACAATGGATGTGAATACTCTTCTTACTGAGATGCAAACTCACAAAAAAAGCATGGCAATCATTGTTGATTCATTTGGAGGAACAGCCGGATTGGTAACCATTGAAGATATTCTGGAAGAAATTGTTGGGGAGATTGAAGATGAATATGATACACCTTCCCAAGAAGTGGAAAAAATTGATGAAAATAAATACCTGGTAATGGGATTTGTGGAGATCGATTTTCTGAACGACGATTATGAGATGGAACTTCCGGAAGGTGATTACGAAACTATTGCAGGTCTTATCATAGATAAACTTGAGAGAATTCCCAGACAAGGAACCAAACTGAAAATTGGAAACTGGAAAATAAATATTGTTCAGGTTACAGATAAAAAAATCGTGAAAATTGAAATAGAAAAGTAACTCAAAGCTCCTGCTTTGAGAAAGCAAAAAGCAAAAAGTAAAAAGTAAAAAGCAGAAAGGAAATTGATGAAAATTATTAAAACCAATATCCTGAATCCAATTTCTTCGTTGCAAGCTGAATATCTGAAAGATATTTTTTTAACAATCGAAAATGGAAAAATATCTTCAATTTCAAAAGAAACTAAAACCTTAGATTTTAGCGACCACTCAGATTGCGTTTGCATACCGGGATTGATCGATACTCACGTTCATCTTTCTCAATATTACATTCGCGGTTCACACAGTTCAAACCTGCTTCTATGGTTGAATACTTATGCTTTTCCAGAGGAATTAAAATCCAAAGATATTGAGTACGCTGAAAAAGTGGCTCGGGATTTTTTTAGAGATTCAGTGAGAAAAGGAACTACAACTTCAGTGATTTACACTGCACCTTTCAAACAAGCTTGTGAAGCTGCTTTTCAAATTGCTCTGGAAATTGGAGTTCGCTCTATCATCGGAAAAACAATGATGGATTGCAATTCACCTGATTTCCTGCTGGAAGATACTGAAGTTTCCTTCAAAGAAAGCGTGGAACTTTATGAAAAATGGAACAATAAAACAAATCTATTGGAATATATTTTTACACCCAGATTTGCTCTTACCTGTTCTTCAAAATTAATGCAAATGATCGGTGATTTTGCCAAACAAAACAATGCTTACATTCAAACTCATCTTTCGGAAAATCATGAGGAAATTAAAACCACTCTCAAACTTTTTCCTGATTGTGATAATTATACACAAGTCTATAATAAATTTAACTTGCTAGGACCCAAAACGATTCTGGGACATGTTATTCATATTGATGATAATGAACTTGATATTATCAAAGAAACGGACAGCAAAATCGCTCACTGTCCGGATTCCAATTTCTTCATCAGAAGTGGAGAATTCCCATTTGAAAGGATCAAAAATAAAAAGATATCTTTCGCACTCGCATCCGATGTTGCAGGTGGAACTTCAGTTTCCATGCTGAACGTGATGAAAATGTGCAATTACAGACAGCAGAATTATATTGTTTCTCCTACAGAAGCGTTTTATTATGCAACTCTTGGTGGAGCAAAAGTGCTGGGAAAAGAAGAAATTATCGGTTCGATTATTGTAGGCAAAGAAGCAGATTTGACCTTTATTAAGATTCCTGAAATTGAAAACAAGGAAAAGGAAAATATTCTTTCTGAACTGGTTTTTCTGGGAACCGAAAGAGAAATTAAAGCTACTTTTGTGGCAGGCAAACCTGTTTATCAATCTTAAGAAAGTGACACTAATACAATATATCCGAGATAAATCCAATTCTACAAAAAGAATTATTTGGATGGATGATGAGTGGAAATGTGACAAATTCCACAATTTCTTGAAATCATTGGAACAACATCTTACAAAAGAGAAATCCATTCGTAACAAACGAAACCAATTGTTCCTGATTAATGCAGATGAAAACCTGGGAATACCAAAAGATCTAATTGTTAAAAAATTCAAACTACTCAGATTTTATGATAGATTTCGTCTGCGATTTCAGAAATCTAAAGCAGTTCGTTCATTAGAAATTGGAATTGCTTTATTCGAACTTGGCATAAAAACTCCCAAACCAATTGCTATGGTTGAGACTCGTAACTCTTTAAATAAAATAATTTCCAGTTTTTATATCACTGAATATGAAAAATATGATTGTACTCTGAAAAAAATCATCAAAGATAAAAACCATCCGTTTCATAAGAAAATCCACACTTTTTTACCGGATATTACTAAAGATATAAAAAAAATGCATGATGCCGGAATTATTCATAATGACCTTCATGTGGGAAATATACTGATTAAAGATCTATCATCAAATCCCAGCTTCTATTACATCGACCTGAATCGCGGACAAATAAAGAAAAAATTATCAATTAATAAAAGATTGAAAGATATTGCACGGTTAAGATTTAAGAGAAATGAACAAAAAGTTTTTCTGAAGAATTACGAACCAAATTTTTCTGAAAAGCTATTAAACAAATTAATAAAATATCGAAATCAACGTAGAAAATTTATCAGGTTTAAGAGGAGTTACAAAAAACTTGTTAAGTTTTGAAAACTTCACAAGTTTTAAAATTTATAGGTTTGTACGCTTCCTACAACAACTAGTGTTAAGTCAAGCGTCACTTGACTCATTCTCCAAACAGGGTTTGGCAAGTTATTGCGTTCCCAATCAGGGGATTGGGAACGAGAGCTCTACTCATCTATTTCAAAAGGATCAGCTTTCTCACCGCTTTTGTTTCATCATTCACTTTCAACTTGGCAAAATAATTACCACTGGCAACCTTCTTTTCGTTTTCGTCCGTTCCTCGCCAGATAATCTCAAAATGACCTTTGCAGGAATATGCATTCATCAGGGTTTTTACTTTCTGTCCTTTGATGTTATAAATAACTAATCTTACTTCTCCTGATTCTATCAGGTTAAATTTGATTGTTGTTGTAGGGTTAAAAGGATTAGGATAATTGGTTAAATGGTACTGGGTGTTGGGTATTGGGTTTTGGGTAGCTTCTACATATTGTTCCGCTCCAAACTCATAGCAGCCCATATCTATAATTGCAACTCCATTCCCGTCTCCATCCCAGACTCTTTGATTGTAAAGCAAATCCCAAGGTGGTATGAACAAACCGGTTGTATCCGGTGTACCTGCATCTACGCAGGGAGAAAGAGGGGAAAGCAGATAAGGATGCTCTGGCGTTCCGAAAAAAAGTGGGTCTTCGTCTATATTTCCTTCCAGCCAGTTTACTACGTTTGCATTATTTTGGTTGTAAATTGCACTTTGACCACCTTGAAGATTGCAATGAGAGATATTGAGAGTTGATGTGTTTCCCCAAGGTGAATTATCCGGTAAGAAAATCTCATAGTTACAATTGTTACGCATAATATTATTATGAAATTCGATTGGATTTCTGAGAATTATCAAAGTATATTCACTATCGTTATTCACAAAAGTTGAATTATTTATATATACATCATCAGAACCGTCTATGTTTACAGTTCTGTATGCAGATCCAAAACATTGGTTGTTATCAAATAAA
>JAUWNO010000407.1 GCA_030612605.1 Armatimonadota bacterium | reverse complement strand
CCGTAAATCGTACTCTCAGAATCCATCAGAATATCAGGATTTAATAGGTAAATATTCCATTTCTCAGATGACTTTGAGTTTTCTGATATCATCCAATTTGTTTCGGTTTGAAATTTCTTCAGAAATGAATTTGAAATATTTTTAGGATTTAAAAACAAAATAAAATTGGCATTCACTTCTATAGACATTTCAGGATGTTCATAATCAATATCTGTGATCAACCAATCATATCCGCCACCTTCGGTGTAAACGCTGTCTTCATCATAAAAACCTGAATTTTCACCAACAAATTCAAAGGTGCGAATCTTGGGATAAAACTGAACATTTTTTAGAGAGTAATTCGAGTTCAAACTGATCGCATCTTTGAGAAGAGAATTGGATAAAATAATTTCTGCCATATCATATTTATTTTCTTCTGTACTGCTAACTTCACGATGAGATAAATCAATGTTTGCTCTGTGATTTTTCGAATTTAGTAGTGTTTTAAATCCAATTGTTTTTGAAGTTTGAAACGATTCCCAATTTTGTGAAATTTGCAATGAATCGTTATTTTCTTCTTTATATGAAATTTCAGCACTCAGATTTTTTGTTTTATAAGTTGAAATATGAAAATCCCATTTTCTGATCCTCTCTCCAAATTTCGCAAAATCTTGCGTTTCTTCTTTCAACTCTTTAATAAAATATCCTGAACCGAACTTTATCTTTTTAATTACATAATTTCCTTTGATATCGTGCTGATACAATTTTTTGTTCCTGAAAAAACTAACAGCTTCATTTTCAAAATCCTGGTTCCAAAATAAATATCGATGATAAATTTTAGGCAAAATCCACTTTTGTTTAAGATTTGAAGTAAAGGAAAAATAATTTTGAGTAGCATAATTTTTCACGATTTTTCTCTGATATTTGATATTAGGTTGATAAAAATTCAAAAAATCCATCTTAACCTGAGAAGAAAATTCTTCGCTGCCAAGGGTGTCCGGAAAAGTGATAAGTTCGTAATTTTCCAGAGGATTCTGCAAATCAGCAAAGGTAGAAATTTCTTTTGAGAGCTTTCTATAATGAACTTTGATATCAGGTTTTATCAGGTCATAATCAGGAAAAAAATCCAAACCGATTTGTGCAGCAAAACCTTTGTTATTGTCGTCATCTTTTTTTGAAAACGTGTTTTTATCGTAAACACTGAATAATCCTTCAGTTTGGATTTTGAAGAAATTTCCGGAATACTGAAAGCTCAAATCATAGTTGGTTTTATTTTCCGGAGAACTCAATTTTCTTTGAGGAAGATATAATCCAAGATTTTCACCCACATAAACAAAATAATTTCCATCCTCAGATTTTTCATATGAGCCATCCTCTCCCACATAAGAAAAATATAAATTAAAATTTCCAATAGAATCCGGTCCTACATATTCATAATATATCTCATCTTCTTCAGTAATTTTTATATATAATCCTTCACCCTCCTCAACCTCAAAAATGCCATTTCCCCAGGCGATTCCATCACCGGCATTTTGCAGAATTTCTTTATCAGATTCGGAAAAGCTTTCCTGAAGCGGATTTTTTTTATCATCATTCTGAATTATGAAATGATGTTCAACTTTTATCCTATCGGTTAAATTAATTTTGGAGGAAGTAAGGTACATATTTTGCCGATAATTTTCATCGGAATATTGGAAATTTACCAGGATATGAGAATTTGAAGTTATGAAATGTTTATTTGTAAATGTGATGCTGCCCTCAGAATAATCGATCGTATAATCATCTCCACGCTGCATTTTAATTCCATTCAGATACACATTTTCCGAACCGGGAATAACTTGTACTCCTTCAGCAATTTCAGTTGAGAGATAATACGGTCCCTGTTTTCCTTCCAACCCTTTAAAATCGGTTGTTGTAGGTTTACCCTTTGAAATTGCCATTGCTCCCTGAAATTCATTTTGCCCGAACCAACCTGCTTTCAAACCTTCAAATTTCGGAGAAAAATTGATAAAATTAGTATTCTTAAACTCCATTTCCAAATCGCCAAAAGCCAGCTCATAATTCTTACTGTAAAGCCTGATGAAAATCTGGTCCAAGCTGCTGATTTCACGAGAATCTCCTTCCGGAGTTATGGGAGATTGACTATCTGTGAGCTGAGCTTCTATCCTCAAGTTTCTGCTGAGTTCGCCGTTAATCCTCAAAAATAAAGATTGATTCAAGCTGAAATCTTCGTTGTTCGCCACTGAGATTGAAAATGTTTTACTACCTGTGATATTCAGATTTGTATCCGAATAAAACTGTTTCTGTTGTTTTGGGGGAACCTTAATTTTTGTTGTATCAGAATATTCCTGAACCTGAAATAGAAAAAATTCTCGCAGCAAATCCGGGGGAAAAATTAAATATTCAATTGTAACATAACCAATTGCAGAAATGAAAGTTATCTCACCTTTTTGATAATCGATTTTGTAATCTTGGTTCCTTTCTAATAAAACCAAATCTTGATAAACTTTTTCGGAATTAATTATCAAGTTTGTGTGTTTTAATTTTAGATTAAGA
>JAUWNO010000413.1 GCA_030612605.1 Armatimonadota bacterium | reverse complement strand
TGAGGTTTTGTATGTGAGAAATCAGATTTTTGAAAAAGATCTGCTTAAGATAATAAAACCGCATTTAGCCGGTACAATAATTAAATCTGAAGTTCTTACGGATAGGGAATTTTCATATCTGCCTTTATTGAAAGTTAATCTCACGTTTTACAAAAAGAAAGGTGTTTTCAAAAAGAAAATAGAAGAAATTCCGGAAAATCTTTACCTTAATTATAAAACCCGGGAAATTCTCTATTTCGATTACACCAGCATGGCGTTCAGTTCTTTATTGGATATGGATCCTAATAAAATCGAGGATTTGGACCAACATTATGAAATCGAGTCCATTCCGAAAACTGAAATTGATTTTGATTTTCGCTCTATTGGTAAGAAAATAGATGAGAAAGAAATCCGCAACAATATGGAAAGAAAATATCCGGTTAAAGTGAATAGTATTGAGCTTTTACTGATTCCAACCTGGGAATGTACGATTAAAAAGAAAAAAGGTGATGAAACCAGGAAAATTGTTTTTGATGGCGTTTTGGGTTGGGAAGTTATTATTAACTAACATTGCGAGACTTGTCACAAGTGATTCCATCATCTTGTGACAAGTCGGTTTGGTTTTTGTTTTGTTTTTAATCGACTTAGCACAAGACCCTTCGGGCTTTTGCCAAGTCTTCGTAATTTACAATAGCAACAAATTCAATTATCAAGTGGGGCTTATTTGAAGTGTGAAATGTTAATTTCTAACCTTATCAGTGTTTTTTTAAATTCAAATCAATAGATAAGATGAAAATTGTAATTGCACCGGATTCTTTCAAAGGCAGCTTAACTTCACAAGGAGCCGCAGATACAATTGCGAAGAGCTTTCTGAAAATTTTCCCCGATACAGAAATAGAAAAAATTCCTCTTGCAGATGGTGGAGAGGGAACAACCCAGATACTCGTAACTGCTACTAATGGAAAAATATACAACGAATTTGTTACATCTCCGGTTGGAGAAAGAATTAAAGCAAATTATGGAATTCTGGGAGACGGAAAAACTGCTGTGATCGAGATGGCTGCTGCATCTGGACTGAGTTTAATTCCCATAGAAAAACGCAATCCAATGTTTACAACCACTTTTGGAACAGGAGAATTGATCAAAGTTGCACTCAATCAAGGTTATAGAAAGTTTATTATAGGTTTGGGAGATAGCGCCACAACTGATGCGGGTGCCGGTCTTGCTCAGGCACTTGGTGTGAAACTATTAACAGCAAAAAATCAAGAAATTCGTCTTGGTGGAATCGGTTTGAGAGACCTGCAAAGAATTGATATTTCCAATATTGATAAAAGAATTTTAGAGAGCGAGCTCCTTGTTGCTTGTGATGTTAAAAATCCTTTGACTGGACCTTCTGGTACTGCATCTGTTTATAGTGCACAGAAAGGTGCATCACAGCAGGATATTCGGAAACTTGAGTCATATTTAATGAATTTTGCTGAAGTTGTAAAAAGGGATTTGGGAAAGGAAATTCAATCTGTACCTTTCTTGGGAGCTGCAGGAGGATTGGCTGCTAGTCTTTTTGTTTTTTTTAATGCACGATTAAAATCCGGTTTTGAAGTAATTAGCGATATTTTAAATTTCCCCGAAAGAATTAAAAATGCTGACCTTGTAATTACAGGTGAAGGTAAAATTGATGCTCAAACATTAAAAGGTAAAACACCAATCGGAGTGGCAAAGATAGCTAAAAAAAATAATACCCCTGTGATTGCCATTGCAGGAATTATCGGGGAAGGAGCAGATAAATGTCGTGAAGCTGGAATTGATGCAATTTTCAGTTTAGCTTCGAAAGAAACAGAAACAGAAAAGTCTTTGAAAAGTGCTAAGTTGCTTCTGGCTGATATTTCGGAAAAAATTGCTAAAAAGTTTAAGAAGGGAGTGCTGTTTTGAGTGTAGTTCAGAATAAACAGGAGAAACAAATGAAATCCAAAATTTTTGTAACCAGAGAATTACCAAAACCAGCCATGGATAGACTTGCAGAAGTTTTTAAAGTGAAAGTAAATCCAGAAGATAGAATCTTATCAAAATCTGAAATAATCGAAGGAGTAAAATGGTGTGACGTTCTTTTATGTTTACTCACAGATACAATCGATGCAGAAATTATCGACGCAAATCCAAATCTGAAAGGAATCTCAAATTATGCAGTTGGATATAACAATATTGATGTTAAGGTAGCGACACAAAGAGGTCTTCCTGTTTGCAATACACCAGGTGTACTAACGGAAACAACAGCAGATATGGCCTGGGCTCTTATGTTTGCAATAGCTCGCAGAATTGTGGAAACAGATAAATATAATAGAGCAGGAGAATTCAAAGGTTGGGGTCCAATGCTCTTTCTGGGAAATGATATTTTTGGCAAGACTCTTGGTATTATTGGTGCTGGCAGGATCGGTGCTGCAGTAGCAAAGAGAGCTATCGGATTTAATATGAAAATTCTCTATACTGATAATTTTGAAAATAAAGAATTGGAAAGAAAAGTTAATG
>JAUWNO010000195.1 GCA_030612605.1 Armatimonadota bacterium | reverse complement strand
ATACAAATCTCAAAAAACAAAATCCAAATAAATCTCAATATTCAAATGCCAAACAAACAATTTAAAATTCTTATATTTAACATTGGTGTTAACGATTTTCTGCCAAAAAAAACACGAATATTAGAAATAAGATACTAAAAGAGCATTTATAATGGTTTTGTTATTATGCATTACTTTAATAATAATTGCTTGGTTAAATGGTTTTTTCAATGAGAAGGGAAGACAATTTGCTACTGTTCAATCTACGGTAGGCACTATCGAGCAGATGACTGCACCTCCATCACTGTATTTTGATTCAACTTCAACCACTATCACGTACAAAGCTGGAGTGTACATAGCTACGATGTTTTTCAAACCGTCAAAAACAATACTAATCGGTCCTGTTGTGTTTGTTGCAGAAATCCTGAGTGACTCACAATCGAGGATTCTGGACTTCATACTGGTGGGATTAATTAATGCGGACATAAGTAATATGATACAACCTGATGGGCGGATGGCTCAATTTGAATATCTAGCGATTGGTTTTGACTATCCAGTGATTGAACTGAAGCTATCAGCTTCTGCAAAAGTCAAGATTTCTGGCAATCACGGACTCGAGACATTTATCCTTGAAGTTAAATGAGATGCTTAACATACCATTAAAAGCCGGTCAGGCAGCTGCCCGATAGTAACGAGAAAAATAGATTCCCGCTTTCGCGGGAATGACAATTCATTTTTCTTAACGTGTTCCTCATTGCTATTTCGTAAATATATATGTTGACATAACGACACCATGTGTCAATATATGTATTGACGATGCGACTATTTCTGTCAATGTATATGTTGACACGCAGGGGGTTAAAAGATGAAAACTAATAACAAACTTATCAGAGAACAATTGCATACTACATTAGTAAGGTTTCAACCGTTGCTCGATATCTCGATTCCGCCAAAGGGCTGGATTAGAGCTATCAGAAATGCTTTGGGTATGAGTGGGAGACAACTCGCCGAGCGTATCGGCGTCACAAAGCAGCGTGCATCCTTCCTGGAGAAGCAGGAAATCGATGGTTCAGCCACTCTCAAGACTATGCAAAAAACTGCCGAATCACTAGACTGTGTTTTCGTTTACGGTCTTGTTCCCCGGAAAAGTCTTGAAGAAATTGTTCGTAATCAAGCGAAAAAAGTTGCAGTCAAACGCCTTACTCGGGCTTCTCACACTATGAGTCTTGAGGATCAAGCACTCGGCAAAGAAGAAAACAAGGAAATCTTGTCCAAAATGATCGAAGAAATCCTGGATGTGCTTCCATCAAACCTATGGGATAAATGATGCCGAATTTCGATTATCCGGAAGGGACCACACCCATTGATCCGGACGAGGTAGAAGGTCTGCTTCTCACGCAGATAACGACACATGAGGAATTGGATCGCTGGGAACAGGACAATATTCTTAAAGCGTTGACCTGGCTGGATAGGACAAAACCGACAGATATTCTGAATGAACAGTTCGTCAAGGAACTCCACCGGCACATGTTTGCCAATGTTTGGAAATGGGCAGGACATTTTCGACGGAGTGACAAGAACATAGGCGGACCATGGCATCAGATTTCGACGAGCCTCAAGAACCTATGCGATGATTCGCGTTTGTGGATAGAACTTCTGGAGCTATCACCTGATGAAATAGCTGTCCGCTTTCACCACCGACTCGTGTCGATTCATCTGTTTTCTAACGGCAATGGTCGCCATGCACGACTCATGACCGATCTATTGCTTGAAAACATCCTCAAGTGTCCGAGATTTACATGGGGAAGCGAGGATCTATCAAGGGCTGGTAATACTCGTAAAAGGTACATCGTAGCTCTTCACGCAGCGGATGAGCAGAACTATGAACCCTTGCAGAAATTTGTAAGGACCTAGGATGCATCGAATGTATTTGTCATTTTGCATTTTTTTAACCCACCATTGCGAAGGTCTTATATAAGAAACATTGAGAGAAAGACCATTCGCAAGGTTTTGCAATTTTTTAATTTTCAATTTTCCATTTTATATTTTTAATTTATCATCAGCCTCTATCAGCCTTCAAAACTTCTAAAAAAGCTTCTTGTGGAATAGAAACAGAACCGATCTCTTTCATCCGTTTCTTGCCTTCTTTCTGTCTTTCCAGGAGTTTCTTTTTCCTGGTAATATCACCACCATAACATTTGGCAGTCACATTTTTACGCAAAGCATTGATCGTACTTCGAGCGATGATTTTTGCTCCAATGGAAGCTTGAAGAGCAACCTTAAACAAGTGACGTGGAATAACATCCTTCAATTTAGCAGTTACACTTTTTCCCCACTGAAAGGCTTTATCCTCGTGGCAGATAAAAGACATTGCATCCACTCTTTCACTGTTTATTAGGATATCCACTTTTACAACATTAGATTTCCGGTTCTCTTTGAAGGAATAATCCAAAGATGCATAACCTTTGCTCACGGATTTCAGTTTATCATAAAAATCGAAGATGATCTCAATCAAAGGCATTTCATAATGGATGGAAAGACGTTTTTCGTCTATGTACTGCATATCTTTCTGAATTCCGCGCCGCTCCTGCACCAGCTTCATAATATTTCCGACAAACGCTGTAGGAACGATTATCTCCACGTCCATCACAGGTTCTTCAATTGATTCGATATTTACAGGATTCGGCATATCGATAGGATTGTAAATTACTTTCTTGCTGCCGTCATTAAGGTTAATAACAAATTTTACACTCGGAGTGGTGGTGATAATGGGAACATTATATTCTCTATAAAGTCGTTCCTTAACTATCTCTAAGTGCAACATCCCCAGAAAACCACAGCGGAATCCAAAGCCCAGAGCAAGAGAACTTTCAGGTTCATAAGTGAGTGCTGCATCGTTCAATTTAAGTTTTCCCAGACTATCCCGCAGATTTTCATGGTCTTCTTTATTCAAGGGAAAAAGCCCACTGAAAACCATTGGTTTGGGTTCTTCAAATCCGGGTAGAGCTTCTTTACACCCGTTCTTTGGGATTGTGATTGTATCTCCCACCCGCGCATCAGAAACTTCCTTGATATTGGCAATAATATAACCAACTTCACCTGCTGTAAGTTCGCTTGTCTCCTCTTTTTTTAGACCAAGATAACCGATTTCTTCAACTGAGAATTCTTTATTTGTGGAAAAGAATTTTATTGTCTCACCTTTTTTTATTCTTCCATCAAACATTCTAATAAGAACTATCACACCACGATATGTATCAAAATAGGAATCAAATATCAAGGCTTTGGGAGGAAGATTAATATCGCCGAAGGGAGCAGGAATATTTTTTACAATACCTCGCAGCATTTCTTCAATCCCTATTCCATCTTTTGCACTGATCTTAAAAATATTCTCGGAACCAATACCGATATTTTCAATTATGTCGTGTTCTGTTCCTTCTACATCTGCCTTATCCAAGTCTATTTTATTAATCACAGGAATTATTTCCAGATCATTTTCCATAGCCAGATACAGGTTGCTCATTGTTTGAGCTTCAATTCCCTGAGATGCATCTACCAGAAGAAGTGCTCCATCACAGGAAGCAAGACTGCGCGACACTTCATAAGAAAAATCTACGTGTCCGGGTGTATCGATCAGGTTCAGAATATACTTTTTATTCTGATAATTGTATTCCATTTTGATGGCATGAGATTTGATGGTAATTCCACGCTCACGCTCCAGTTCCATATCATCCAGAACAAGTGTGGCATGAGAATTCTTATCTATCACATGAGTTGCCTCCAAAAGCCTGTCAGCAAGTGTAGATTTACCATGATCTATATGAGCGATAATACAGAAATTCCTGATCAATTCTTTATCCATCAAACCTCCAATGCAAAATCAAAAACCAGAGCACGCTTTTTAATGTCAACTTATAAACATCGGAATGTTCAGCTCGCTGATCTTCCGATTGTTTTGGGAGTCAACATTCCGAAGATTCGACAAAGTCGAAACATTCGGAAGTTGTTCTTAAATCCTTTAATTTTGTGTTTCGTAGGATGCCAATGACGCTTCGATTCGACGTGCCTTTCGAGTCGAAACTTAGCTGAATGAAGTTTCATAGGAGGAGAACAACCTGTCTGAAATAGTCGCAATCCTCGACTCACATTCCCTTCGGTCATTGTGAGTCAAGCTTCCCGCTATCAGTAAGCTGATAGTTCTATTAAGATGAAAACAAAAATATAGAACAGTGGAATGTTCAGTTTGCTGATCTTCCGATTGTACGGGCAAGAACTTCTCTACATTCCGAAGATTCGACAAGTCGAAACATTCGGAAGTTGGAAATTGTTTTCAGAGGAGTTTTTTTTGTGTCTATTCGTGCTAATTCGTGGATAAATGATTTCTCATTTTTTTATTCTTGACGCAAAATTAATATTTTTGAAATTGATTTAATCCCATTTTGGAGAGATTGAATGATCAAAGTAATTCGGGAAAAATGTGTTGGTTGTGAATTGTGCATCAAATCTTGTGCTTATGATGCAATTGTAATGAAGGATGGAATTGCAGTAATAGATTTGGAAAAATGTACTCTTTGCGGAGCTTGTGTCACGGATTGTTCTTTTGATGCGATTATAATCAAAAAGCCTGAACAGCGAAATTTGAACAAAGATAAACATAATGGAATCTGGATATTTGCAGAACAGAAAAACGGAGAAATTGCTCCGGTCGTTTTCGAACTTTTAGGCAAAGGAAGAGAGCTGGCAGAACAAAGAAAAACAGAATTAGTTGCAGTTCTTTTTGGATATCAAATCTCAAATCTTACAAATGATTTAATCGCTTACGGAGCGGATAAAGTTATATTTGTAGATGATCCCATTTTGGAGAATTTCCTTGATTTACCATATTCAAAAGCTCTCTCTGAACTTGCTAAAAAATATAAACCGGAGATCATCCTTTGTGGTGCTTCTGTAATGGGACGCTCTTTTATCCCACGTGTTGCTATCGAACTGCAAACAGGTCTTACAGCTGATTGTACAGGTTTGGAAATAGACAGGGAAAGTGCAGGATTACTGCAAACAAGACCGGCTTTTGGCGGTAACATTATGGCTACGATTGTTACTCC
>JAUWNO010000170.1 GCA_030612605.1 Armatimonadota bacterium | reverse complement strand
CATTGGCTTTGTCATCGCTTCACGAATGCGTGGCAATACCGGCACCGGTCCCGGAATCATTAATAATTCTTCTTCCATCGTTATCACATCCATAGCCTTATTGCAGGTATCCAGTCATAGTGAATTTTTTCATTGGCGTCTGTAAATTGTGTGCAGTTTATCCAGCCATTTGGTGTTTGTAACGTCTTATTATGATGAATTTGTGGATAAGAGCCTGTGCGAATGGTGTAATTATAAACCACACCTTTCTTCAATGTTAATGTCTTGTTAAATGAGATATTGCAGTAATCACCCCTGTAACCATTCCATTCAGCGACTGCACATTCTCCCATCGTCTCATTCCAAATCATTGCATATTCGGTATGTCCGCCTGTCCCGGAGCATGGATAAGTATAAAGCGTGAATACGGTAATTGTTTGATTCGGTTTTATCGTTCCGTTATGCGTGCCAAAGATGCTTGGGTATGTTCCAGTGCCAGTATCAAATATCAGTTTTTCAGGAATTTTTATTGTCTTGGATGTTGTATTCGTGGCCCCGTCATCGTCTGTTACTGCTAAACTAACCAAGTAATTCCCTGCGGAAGAATAAGTATGGTTAATAATCATTCCAGTTCCATTTGTTCCGTCACCGAAATCCCATTCATAAGAAACAGTTGTTCCATCGGAGTCATGAGACGAAGTAGCATTAAACATCACTGTCTTATTTTCAACTAAGTAGGTAAACTCAGCTATAGGCGGATAATTAAATCCATACCAGCCTGTATGCCGTGAGTCATGTTGAAAAATCGGCCATTCCATTGTTGAAAAAATGTAATTGTTATAGAGTCCCCAAACATACATATAGCCATCGTTATCGCAAGATATTAATTCTATATAACCGTCATTATCCAAAAGATCTGCTAAGGCCAAATTTCTATGGTGCCCGGTTGTAATTTTTGGAAAACCATCCACAACGTTTCCGTCATGATGCCAGGCATATAGATTATTTGTATCATATGATCCTATTAATATTTCTACATCTCCATCCCCATCTATGTCTCCAACAACAGGATTGCCATCCACAATATCACCCTCTTGAGTGATTTGAGGCCATCCATCGAGAGGATTGCCGTTATGATCAACGACCATAACTTTTCCAGTTCCACCTTGTCCATAAACAATTTCTAAATAATTATCATCATTGACATCAGCAAGTGCTAAATAGGAAATAACATATTCTTGGTGTGTCCACCCATCAATTGGATTGCCTGATCCATCAATCATATCTCCATGTGTAAGTATCTCGATCTCACCATCGTTATTCACATCTCCTGCTGCAACAGCCCAATTCCAATGATCATTATAATAAGGAAATCCTGATACTGTGGTACCATTCCAATGAAATGCATGTAATGCATGCATTGATCCATGAACATCGGTATAATTAAGTGAACCCATAATTATCTCTAGTTTATTATCTCCATCTAAATCAACCAAAACAGGGGTACTCCTAGGTATCGTTGTTCCTGATAATTCAACTGGCCAACCGTCAACTATTTCCCCACTATGATGGAAGGCATATACCTTTTTATAATAAATTATTGGCTCTCCACCACCTGGAGAATAACTGGACCCAGTTCCAATAATAATTTCAAGACCGCCATCATTATCAATATCAGCAATACTTGGTGAGCATGCACCATTTATTCCACCATCAAGAGTTATTGGCCAGCCATCTAAATAACTCCCATTTGGTTCAAATACGTGCATTCTTCCGTTTGGAAAATAATCTCCGAAATCTGTTATTTCCGCAACGATTATTTCAGGAGTATTGTCATTGTTTAAATCAGCAACTGCTGGAGAAGTAACTGAACAACCTATCCTAACTGGTTGCCCCCAGAAATAACTTCCATTGTGACGCAATATATGGAGATACCCATTGCCAGTACCCACTATCAATTCCTTATCTCCATCTAGGTCTAAATCTGCAATAACAGGTTTTCGACTCCAAAAACCTAAATTTACTGGCCAATACGGTAATAATTCGTTATCGACCAACACAATAACTCTATCTTCACTTATTTGACTACTAATGTCATTAACTACTAACCTTATGGTGTAATAACCATTCTCTGATATTAAACTAATATTCCAGCTTGCTAATATGCCGTCAGTTACTGGTGTATCAGAGTCGTGTATTAATACCCAATTTGTAGGGTAAATCCCTTTGCCATAATATAAGCTATAATTTTGAAAAACAATCCCATTTGCAGTACCAGTTATATTTACAGTACCACGGACAAAAGCATCATCCAAAGAAGAGTTAATACTTGCTATAGGTGTAGAATTTCTTAGTACTGCCTTATATGCATTCATTCGTCCTGTTCCAATGTAGTTGTTAGAAGATAAATCATCTGTTGTTGATCGCAAAATCGTTCTTATCTCTTCCTGGCTAAAATCAGTTTTTGATAAAATTAATCCAGTAAGCCCTACAACAAATGGACATGACATAGATGTCCCAGATAAAGTAGCGTAGGTATCATTCCAATAAGTGCTATATATCTCTATACCAGGGGCAGCGACATCAATCCAAGAGCCCCAATTAGAAAAACTTGCTCTTGCATCGCTGCTATCAGTTGCAGCAACAGCAATTACATTGTCATAACCAGCGGGATAATGCTTCGAGCAAGTTCCAAGGGGATAATAGTTCCCTGCAGCAGCAACCAAAACAACGCTTTTGTTGTATGTATAATTCAAAGCATCTTTTAATAGATTTGAGGAAGAATAACTCCCCCAGCTCATACTGATAACATCTGCCCCATTATCTGCAGCATATATAATTGCATTAGAAAGATTAGTATTAGAGCCGCTTCCCTCACTATTTAGCCCCTTAATTGGCATAATTGTGCAATTCCAACAAACACCAGCAATGCCAACACTATTATTGGTTACAGCACTGGCAATACCAGCACAATGAGTACCATGTCCATTGTCATCCATTGGATTGTTATCATTATTTACAAAATCCCAACCTCTAATATCATCGATATACCCATTGCTATCAGTATCATTACCATCGAGAATTTCATCCGTATTATTCCAAATATTCGCAGCTAAATCGGGATGATCCCAATCAACGCCTGTATCAATAATTGCAATAGCTACACTGGAATCACCTTTTTCTATATCCCATGCTTGCTCTGATTGCATGTTTTGGTGTGCCCACTGTTGTGAATAATAAGGGTCGTTTGGTTTAACGCAGATATGCGCAATATAATTAGGTTCGGCATATTCCACATTTGGATTTCTTTTGTATGCTCCGGCAATTGAATGAATGTCGGCATCCATTGGAAGCTTTAATATATAAATATTTGTGAGATCCGGGATTTCTTTTGCAACAGGCTTTTTAGCAGTTTTAAAAACTTTTTCCAGTGATGTTACGCCATATTGTTCGTTTAGAGTATCTATCGAACGATAGCCAATTGTTGCTATCCCTTTTGTTGATACTGAGGGTTTAACACTGACGCGTGGCTTGAATTTTACAATGAGTTCCACGGGTACAAACTCATGTTCTGAGTTGATTGTAGTGTCAATAGGAAATGTATTCAAGGTGTTATTAATATAGGGAACAACCATCGTATTTCCCTTTTTATTCACAGTTATATTACTTGAACCTTCGTCTTGCAAAGTATTCGTGAAGTTAGCTCCCGGAAAATCTTGCAAATCGTCATCCACATGCCACGTTTTTGCGGATGCCGTTCCTACAAAGATTAAAAACAAAATCGCAGCACAGATAATCAATATTCTATATTTTTCAGTCATTTTTTGTATCTTTCTCCTTTTTATTCATTCCAATTTTATTGCTGGTATTCATCACTTATAAATTTTTTCTATTTGCTTTTTGTTCTTGATTCTTACTAATTACTAAAATTATGGACAGGACTGTCCATATTTATATTGGCAAACTTTATATAAATACATCGGTATGTTAAATGCAGGGTATGTAACTTAACAGGTGTAGGGGGTAAAAAGATATGGTATTGAACGGTGTGATTGTTGGTGCATTTTTGGCCGGTGTTATCGGGATATTCACGGTATTATTCACGGTATATCTTACCAAATATTGTGAAGAGAAAAGAACTAAAAAATATACCTCCAGAGCTCTTTTGTCAGAAGTCGAAGAAAATCAAAATCGCCTACAAATATTTGCCGCTCTCTCCAGAGCTTCGGAAGATTTAAAACAAGAAGTTAAAGAAAGCAAGAAAGCTCAGAAAGTTTTGGAATGGATTGAACTATCTTTTGACAAGAATGTGGACCAGATTATAGAAAATAAGGAACTTCCAAAGAGTATAAGCTTTGACAGAACTATTTATTCCGCTTTAGCAGATAAAATAGGATTATTAGAGCCTAAAAGCAGAAAGAAAGTTGTTCAATATTATGCAAAGATTGGATCTTTGGAAGATCTGTTAAGAGCAATTCATGAAACTTATTTACCACCCACAGATTGTAGTGAAGAGCAAATCCAATTTAAGGAGATTGTAACAAAAGGTTATTTTACAAATGCTGAAGAAACTTATAAAATAGGTGAAGAAGTGATAAAAAGCTTAAAAGAGCAAATATAGCGGCGATAGAGTCAACACACACCAAATGAATAGCCATTGAACTCATCTTCACCAATATCTTCCCGGATTAATTCTAAATCCTCCATTACCAGCTCAAGATAAGGTGACCAGCTCATCAAAAATTGATGCTGCCCCGCTCAATGCGGATATAACTTCCATGAATTTAAAAGCGGAGGACATGGAGATAATCTCTGTCACCACCAGTTTCCTGATATTTGTTTTCTTATTTTATCTTATACTCTCAATTCTTAATTCTAACCTCTTGTCAAGTTCCATAATCACCTTAACTGCTTCTTTCACAGCTATTTCGAATCGTGCTTCATCCATCCAGGAGTGATAGAAATTTGAATGAAGGTCTTCTGCGGCGATAATCTTTATAAAAATCCTTTATCCCATCGGATGTGTTTTTCAAAACCAGATACGCCAGTTTCTGATTGGGAAAAGGACCCAATCCACAATCCGGTCAAAGCAACTGAATTAAAAATATAAATATTGAAGTAACTTATAAAAATGTTAGAATGCCACCACACATTATACACCTGAGATGGGCTAAGAAATTAGGATTAAGAGTACCTTATTTGAGTAATTATCCTCCTGCTGTATGGGATGAGCCATTCACGTGGGATGTTGATAGTATGATAGATTTTCCTAAACGCCATATTGACCAATTTAAATCACTAAAATCTCTTGGAGTATGGAATAGAGGTCTAAAAGATAAAATGGAGCAAAATCTTAATGATCTTAGTAGAGTAGATAAGGAAGTTATGCATGCTTATTTATATTTATTAGAGCCAAAAGGAAAAGATTATGTTAAAGCTTTCTTCCTTCATC
>JAUWNO010000023.1 GCA_030612605.1 Armatimonadota bacterium | reverse complement strand
ACCATGATAAAGAATTTCCAGTTCAACTTCTTCTCCGATATTATAAACTGTTCCCAGTTCCACATTGATAATTCCATCCGTATGAGTGAAATTGAGCGACTGATTATTTTTCAGAATATCATCAACCACAAGATTATCTGTAAAATGAAGGTTAATATCAGAAATATTATTTTCAGTAATTTCAAACCTGATCAAATTATCTGCTTCAATATATTCGTTATCAAAGTCCAGAGAAATATCGATCAAATAATATTTCACATCATAATTATCCATTTCGCGTGTTTCTTCTCCCAGATAATCCATCCATTGAGAATAAAGTTGAGCTTTTATTTGCGCATCTTCTCTTCTTTTTTGCACGATGTATTTAAAATCGGGATAGACTCGTTCTGTGTTGATTTCCGAAAGTAAGTTCAATGTAAAAAAGAGTATTAAAAAAATAATAATTAATTTTCTCATTTATTCTCCGATCTTAGATTTTATTTTATTAGGATCATCTTCTTTATTTCTTCGAATTCACCTGCTTTGAGTTTGTAGAAATAGATTCCTGAAGCTTGATTCTCAGCATTCCAAATTATCGAATGCTCCCCTGCCAGTTTGAATTCATTCACTAAAGTCTCAACTAACTGACCTTTGATATTGAAAACTGATAATTCCACATTACTATTATTTTGAAATGAGAAAGATATTGTTGTTTCAGGATTGAAGGGGTTGGGGTAATTTTGGTAGAGATAATGTTGATTAGCCACATTCGGTAATAAGTGATCATTTACATCAACTTCTGAACCTAACCTGATAAGATAAGCATCTTTATTTCCTGCTCCATATGACCGTGTATATCCAGCTAGAATAAATCCATCATCGTTTGTCTGCTGTATTGAATAAGCCAAATCTTCCTCACTTCCTCCAAAAGTTATGTCCCAGATTATATTGCCATCCTCATCAGTTTTTAAAAGCCAAACATCTCTATTTCCCGCACCAAATGATTCCGTGAAACCGGTAACAATATACCCGCTGTCATCTGTCTGTAAAACCGATAACGCCATTTCATCTTCAGAACCGCCATAAGTGTTAAACCACTCTAAATCTCCATCTTCATCAACTTTAATCAATAATGCGTCTGTGATATATGTGCTGTCAATTTGCGAAAAACCAGCAAGCATGTAATCCCCATCATTAGTTAGTAAAATCGAGGAAGCAGCATCTGTATCATTTATATCAAATGTGTTATCCCACACCATTATGCCATTTTGGTCGGTTTTAAGCAATAATACATCCCATTCATCATAAAATTCTCTATAACCAGTTATAACAAATCCTCCATCAAGTGTTTGCTGCAGAGACATTCCGTTATCATTTGATTCACCGCTAAAAGTGTTTTCCCATTCCAGATTGCCTTCCTGGTCAATTTTAAATAACCAAGCATCAAAATAACCTGAACCATAAGAACTAGAGGAGCCTACAATAACGAACTTTCCATCATCAAGCTGAATTACAGACATTGCATGATCAGAGTCTTCTCCACCATAAGTACTATCCCAGACCACATCACCATTTTCATCAGTTTTGATAATCCAGGCATCATAAAAATTTGGTGAATCAAGAAATGTAGAACCTGCAATGATAAAACCTTCATCTAAGGTTTGGATAACAGAATTAGCCCTATCCTGAAATTGGTTGTCAAAAGTATGTTCCCATATTATATTTCCGTCCTGATCGGTTCTAATAAGCAAGATGTCTGAATTATTATATTCTCCGATATTGCCTGTTACAATGTAACCTTCATCATTTGTCACTTGTATGCAGCGTGCTATTTCATCGTCATTTCCACCATAAGTTCTTGTCCATAATGTGTCTGGTGGTGTTTGAGCAAAAAGTGCAGTTGTGAGAGAAACCAAAAATAAAACAAAAAGCTGTTTTTTCATCTTTACCTCCATTTCAACAAAATTTATCCGCCATTATTTTAGGAGGATCATCTTCTTAACTTGCTGAGAATCACCTGCTTTGAGTTTGTAGAAATAGATTCCTGATGACACAGGTTCATTGTTGTTGTCGGTTCCATCCCAAACAACTTCACTCGTTCCCAAACCCCCGTTTGGGAATGGATGAAGTGTTTTTATCTTCTGTCCTTTCAGATTATAGATTGTTATCTCCGTGTGCTCCTTGTGCTCTGTGGTGAAAAATATCGTTGTTGTTGGGTTGAATGGGTTGGGACAGTTATGCATTAATATTGGAGTATTTTCTTCAACTTGAAACTCATCTTGAACTGCTACAAGATTTTCATTAAATGCAAACAAACCACTCCATGTTCCAATCCATTTTGTTCCATCATCATCTATAGCAACACATCTTATATAGTTACTTGGAAGTGGAGAATTTTCATGATTAAAAATTGTCCATTCATAATCATCCATCTTAACTAAACCATCATTACAAATCCAAAGTATATGATTTTCAATCTCTATATCTAGAACATAATTCGATGGTAAAGGTGAATTAGTTTGATCAAAGAATAATATGACCTCTCCATCAAATCGCACTAAACCACTATTAAAAGTACCTAACCAGATTACACCTGATTCATCACAAATTATATCCAAGACAACATCTTGTATTAAATCACAAACAATTTCAAAATTCTCACCATCAAATTTAACCAACAAAAAATCATTATCATCGTAATTATAAATGGCAATATAAATGTTGTTGTCATAGTCATAAGATAAAGCTGTTGGGAGTACAGTAAAGTTAAATCCATAATTTTGAAGATCGTAGAATACCCAATCATCATTTTCAATTTTTAATAACCAATGCTCACAAGTTAACCAGACTCTATCCAAATTATCAACAATAATATCTGATGTCCCATTCCAAGGTAATTGTGAGTTTTGAGCAATATAATGAATCCATTCATCACCGTTGAAGTAAGCAAAACCATAAGGAGAGGATGATCCACCGGAAATAATTCTGCATATCACCCAGACGTTACCTTCAGAATCTATTGCGATATCTGTAGTACTATCAGAAAGAAGATTTGAATTATCACTTGTATAAGTATTCCAATCAGAACCATTAAAATGACAAATTCCTTTTTTAGTACAAATCCAGACTTCTTCAGAACCATAAGTGTCTATTGCTTCAATCCGATTTGTTGGAATATCAGCTGTGCCGACAGATATTTCATTCCAATCCTCTCCATTATAATTTACAAGACCACCTAAACCACCACACCATAATGTTCCAAAGTTATCTAACTTAAGAGAATAAATATCATCAAAAGGTATGGATGAATTGTTCGTTGAATATACTGTCCAGCTAACATTATATAAATACACTAAGCCTTCCAGTGTGCCAATCCATGTTCCATTATTATCATCAAAAGCAAATGCGGAAACATTATCAGAGGGTAAGCTTGAATTTGACATATTATATACAACTAATGTTGTGTCCGTTAAACAGAAACAACCAATATTAGTACCCACCCATTTCCTACCTTCATTATCAATTTCTACTTCTGTTATATTTTCTGCAGGAATGTTTGAAATTACGGACCAATCTTCACCATCAAATATTACCAATCCTCCACCCCAAGTGGCAATCCAGACCACATTATTTTCATCAACTGCTAAATTTCTTATGTAATCATTTGTAAGGTTTGAATTATTTGTATTATAAACTGTCCATACAGAATCAATTATTGATACGAGTCCTCCTGCTGTTCCAATCCAGACTGTTCCATTAGGAGCGATAGCTATTGATGGAATCCAATTATTTGGTAAATCACTGTTTGTAATTGTAAATACTGTCCACTGAGAACCATCATACTTGGCAAGTCCATACTTTGTACCAATCCAGATTGTTCCATTATTTTGCTTTGCTAAAGACCAGATATAATTTCCTGGAAGAACCGAATTGAATGAATTAAATGCAATGTAATCACTTGTCTCAATATTATATCTTATTAATGCCACATCGGTCCCAATCCAATTAATTGAATCTTGGATTACCTGACAGTTTACTTTGTTAGCTGTTGCATATAATGTCCATTCCGGTTCTTGGGTAAATAAGGAAAATGCAAAATAAATCATTAATAAAGAAAAAATAACTTTTTTCATCTTTACCTCCATTTCATTTTAACAAAATCATCTTCTTAATCTCTTCGAATTCATCTGCTTTTAATTTGTAAAAATAGATTCCTGAACTAACCGGTTTGTTGCTTTCATCTTTTCCATCCCAGATGATACCGTAGTAACTTGGTTCCAGGTATTCATAAACTAAAGTTCTTACATACTGACCTTTTGTATTATAAATTTCAAGTTTCACATTTCCTTCATTTTTGATAGAAAACTTGATAACTGTTTCAGGGTTAAAAGGGTTGGGATAATTCCCAATAAGTTCTGTAATTATGGGAACAAGAGAAATATCTGTTTCCGTCATCTCAACAACTATAATATTAGAAGGACCGGATTCATATTCATCATATTTTGCAGTCACATAATATTCATGTGTCCCGAATGGTACATTTTCATCCATAAAATACAGTTCGGTTGTTTCTGCAATAAGTCCATTATCACGATAAACTTTATAGCCCGTAATATTAAGTGCTGTCTGGGGAGCATTCCAATTTAATTCAACATTCGGAGCAACTATCTCAAAGGTTAGATTGAAAGGTGGTTCCAGGAAGTGTAGTTCCATATTTACATAAGTTGTATCATTATGCATTATAAAAGCGTTATTCTCAAAAGCCGGAAAGTAACCTGCAAGTTCTGCTGCAATATCATAATGATTTTCCCATAATTCTAAAAACACATTTCCCAGGGAATCAGGATGAAAAGTTTGATTATCAATATTGACTTCCACTTCCTCTACGTTACCATTTCCACCTTGTAATAGCACATCAATTGAAACAAAACCCATCCAGGAACTCCAAAATTCACAATAAACATCATCAATGTACCAGTAATTGATATTCCAGGAATCTCCTTCAAAAGAAAACGCAATACGAAGACTATCTGAACCAATATCAGGAGTAGTAAAAAGGATTTCTTCCTCCAAAGGACCGATACTGCTATTTACCTCCAATTCCCATCCTGTGTTCCATGTTTCCCCTCCATCACTGGTAGTTTGGATTTTTAGAAAAAAACTACCTGTAAAATGATTAACAGAATGATTAAAATGTAACCAACAATATTCAGATCCAACTGTGTTTAGGAGATAAGTTGCGAGCCTGGAAACTCCAATAAAAGAAGGTGACCAACTAAACATAGCTTCCGGTGCTATACCACCAGCATTACTTGTAGCTGAGCCTGACCAGTTGGATTGTCCCAGTCCATCAATATACCATCCGAAAGGTGGTACACCGCCAGAAAAATTTTCAAGAATATAAGTGGGATTATAAACATTTGAAGTAGCTGTTCCACCATCACCCACAGAATTATATGGAGTTACATCATAGTAATAATAACCCGGTATAGGTATTGTATAATCTATCCACCATGTATGAATGCCGGTAAGTTCGAAAACAACATTATCAGGATGTCTGAGAATATGATAACCAAGAATAGGTTCATTAAATGCACCACCATGAAGACCCGTAGTTGGATTACCCCAGAATAAATATCCTGTTTGAGTTAGGGGATCATAAGTTAGAAGCAAATTTTCTACAGCAGCAGGTACATCCTCTCCTACCCAGACTGTTTCAATAACAGGGATTCCTTCTCCCCAACTATTATATCCAACAATTCTGTAATCATATAATCCTGAAGAAGGAACATTAATATCAGTACAATTTCCGGGACCTCCAATTACCGGCTCAAAGTCTGTGTATATAAGCTCATTATCGCGGTAAACTCTCATTTCAAGTAACTCGGTTAATGGATCTCCGATAACATTTAATGTGGGGCATATCCAAGATAAATCAACAATCAAATCTCCTCCAGGATCAGCAACCACACTGAAATTCTGCGGTGATCCTGGCACTAATATATTGGGTGCAAAGGCTAATTCTAAACCCCAAATCACATCATTTTGACAAAGCCCACCGATTGTCCATTCACCTAATATGATCTGATCAGTAATAAACAAACCACCCGCTATTCCAGTTAATGGGGTGGCATTAGATACATCAAAGTTCACACCTGTTTCCAGTCCTGTAGCTATATCAAACTGAACCAGTTGATTAAGCGAAGCTCCATCCTGAGCATATACCCAAAGATAAGGACCACCATCGAGTACATCTTCCCAAGCTAAACCATAGTAACTTTGGAATACTCCGCAGGGGAAACTATCCAATGTGGTGCCATTACGGTCAAAAAGTGTGATTTGCTCCGACCAGTTATTAGCCCAGAAACCATCTGCATATCCATCATAAGCAATAGCTCGTACTGTTATGGGTGCATTTATCATACTGATAACTATCTGATTTTCAAAATCCATTTCATATACTGTGTTGTCTGCTGCTGCTCCGTAGAAATACTGTCCATCATAAGCAAGATCGCGGATACTGCCCGGACATCCGTCAACTGTAAATTCTCCTATGTATGTGCCATCGAGTTCATATTTATAGAACGCATTTCCATTCCATTTTGTTGTATAAAAATAGTTGCCATCGCATTCGATGCCTGCTTCTCCATCTCCAACACCTAAAGGAAAGCAGAATTGAAGATCAAAAAGCTCATCTGCGGATGAACCGTGATGAGAATGAGTTGCTGCATTTGTGTCGCGTTCTAAAGAAGATTTTTCAAAGCGTCTTCTTTCTGCTGCATTGAGATTTCCCCAAAGTATGAAGAAAATAATAAAAATAAAAATTGTCTTTTTCATCTTCAGCTCCTTTAAAATTATAAGATTTGGATATTTGATATTTCATTTTTTATACTTAGATAAGATATTTTTTTGTCAATATAATATTTTCGTTTTCTTCAAAAATACATTTAGATATCATTTTAGCTTTACAGATTTTATACATCTTTCAAAAGAAATCAAAAATAGTTTCCAAAGGATTGTTAATTTTTATGAAAAGAAATAAAAAATATTTAATTGCCTTTATTCTGATTTTCTCTCTTTCTTTTTTTTGTGAGGAAATTTCCGCTGAAAAAATCAGTGATGGTCCATACATTTTTTGGCAAGAGAACAAAGCAATTATGAAATACGTTTTTGAAAGTGAAGTTTTTTCCCAAGAAATCACATTTCAAGATACAGAACAAATCAAATTTACAATCGATGAGTTTGAGCAAACTTATCTCGTATCTCCTCAACCTCCAAAGATTGAACCTGCAATCTTTAAAGATATTCCCAAAATTTTTATTTTGAGTGATGTCCACGGTCAATATGATAGATTTGTGCAAATCCTGAAAGCAAATCATGTAATCGATGAAGAACTCAGATGGCAATGGGGAGATGGACATCTGGTCGTTCTGGGCGATGTTTTGGATCGTGGACCAGAAGTTACAGAAGCTCTCTGGCTAATTCATCAATTAGAAAAGCAGGCTGAGAAAAAAGGAGGGAAAGTTCATTTCTCTCTTGGAAATCATGAAATGATGGTTCTGCAAAAAGATACTCGTTATGTTCATGAAAAATATAAAAAAACTGCTGAAGAGTATTTCAATATCAGTATTACAGAGCTTTTTGGAAAAGATACGGAATTTGGCAGATGGCTCAGAACTAAAAATACAATTTTCAAAATAAACGATATTCTATTTGTTCATGCCGGCATTTATCCTACACTTCTGGAAATGGAATTTTCCATGGAAATGATAAATAAGATCATTCAAGATAATTTGGATACTCCACGAGAAGTTCTGAAATCTAATGAAGACCTGAATTTTTTATTCGGTTCATTCGGACCTTTCTGGTATCGTGGATATTTTTATGATTATAAAGAATTACCAATACTTCCGGAACCTGAGTTTGAGAAAGTCCTGAATGAATTTGAGGTTTCGGAAATGGTGGTGGGTCACACCACATTTGATAATATCAGCACTTTTTATCATGATAGATTATTTGCTATTGACAGCGGCATTAAATACGGAACCGAAGGTGAAGCATTAGTTTGGATTGATGGAATTTTCTACCGGGCAACAGCAGAAGGTGAATGGGAAATTCTAAAAAATAAATAAGTTACAGCAGACTTGATGCTCTCCTCTATCAGCAAGCTGATAGTTCCATTAAGATGAAAACAAAAATCAAGAACATCGGAATGTTCAGCTTGCTGATCTTCCGATTGTACGGGCAAAAGATCCTTTACATTCCGAAGATTCGACAAGTCGAAACATTCGGAAGTTAGGTATAGTATCATGGGAGTCCATCTTTTAAAAATCGAATAATTTTTCTCTTCTTAAGAACTTGGGAAAATAGACTCTGTTTAAAGTTTCATTCTTTTCAGATTTCAAATCAAAATCATCTTCAATAATATCGGAGGCAAGAATTCGAGCCTGTTTCAAAAGCATCTGATCCCGCACAATATTTGCGTGTTTATAAATCGGCATTCCGGATTGTTCAGTTCCAAAAAAGTCACCAGGTCCTCTAATTTCCAAATCTTTTTCAGCAATCTTGAAGCCGTCATTCGTTTCCAGCATCACGCTCAATCTTTCCCTGCCATCTTCACTAATCGGCGGATACACAATGAGATAACAATATGATTCATCTGCACCACGTCCAACTCTTCCCCGCAACTGGTGAAGCTGGCTCAAACCGAATCTTTCAGCATGTTGAATGATCATAACCGTAGCATTGGGCACATCGATTCCAACTTCGATCACAGTTGTAGAAACCAGCACATCGATCTTTTTATTCTTGAAATCTTGCATAATAGAATCTTTAATCGCTGTTTTCATCCTGCCATGAAGCAAAGCAATTTTAAATTCCGGATAGATTTTTGTAGATAAAATTTCATAAAGAGTTTCCGCATCCAGAAGGTCCATTTTCTCAGATTCTTCGATGAGAGGACAAACAATATAAACCTGTGTACCTTTTAAAATCTGCTTTTTTACTTTTTCGAAAACTATGATATTTTTTTCAGAATTATGCCAGAATGTTTTGATAGTTTTCCGGTTCGGAGGAAGCTCATCGATCACACTTACATCGAGATCACCATAAACTGTGAGAGCCAAAGAACGGGGGATAGGTGTGGCAGAAAGATACATCAGGTCGGGATGTTTATTTTTGCGGGAAAGAACAGCCCGCTGCTCCACTCCAAAACGATGCTGTTCATCAATGGCAACAAACCCAACATTGAAAAATTCAACATCTTTCTGGATCAATGCGTGGGTTCCAATAATAATATCGAGTTCACCGTTTTTTATTTTTTCCAAAGTCTGAGTTTTACCTTTATAATTTCCACCTTTAAGAAGTGCGATCCTGATCTCCGGCTGGTTCTTCAGGAAATGGGATAAGCTATTAAAATGCTGTTCTGCCAGGATCTCTGTGGGAGCCATCAGAACAGATTGAAAGCCATTTTCCAAAGCCAGCAGCATAGCAAATACAGTTACAATGGTTTTTCCGGAACCCACATCTCCCTGCAAAAGCCTGTTCATCTGACGCGATGATGTCATATCTTCTACTATCTCACGGATAACACGCTTCTGTGCAGAAGTAAGTTCAAAGGGAAGAGAATTTTTAAGCTTGGTTGTAAAAGTTTTTTTAAGTTCAAAAACATTTCCATTTTCCTTTTTTTGATGATGATATTTACTGCGGGCTAACATTAATTGTGTGTAGAAAAGTTCCTCAAAAGAGTAACGTTTTTTTATCTTTTCATTTTTTTGAGGATGCTGTGAAAAATGGATTTTTTGCAAAGTAATTTTTCGAGGTCCAAAATTATATTTTTTAAGAATATAATTAGGAAGAGTTTCCTCGATATTCTGGCTGTAGAACTCAAATGCTTTATAAATGAGATTTCTCATCACATTAATACTGATGCCGTCAGTGAGTTTATAAACCGGTAGAATACTCCTTTCTTTCCAGAAATCCAGTTTTGAATCTTTGTCTTCCAGAATCTCGATCTGAGGATGAACGATTTGCGGAGCACCACGAAATTCGGTTAGAATACCACTTACCCAGATTTGCTGTCCGATCTCAAATTGCTTTACCAACCAGTTACCGAACTTGAACCAGGTAAGAAAAAGAAAATCCTCTCCATCTGAAATAACTACGTTGAGTTGATGTTTCCTGGCAGCAGTATGGCGCTTTTCAACGGAAGTAACTTTTCCCACAAAAGAGCAGTATTCATTGAATAATAGATCGCGGATTTTTACAGCGGATTTTCGATTTATATAATCCCGCGGAAAATGCTCGAACAGGTCACCGATAGTAAAGATATTCAATTTATTCAAAAGTCTGGCTCGATGTTCACCAACACCTTTCAGGTATTTGATCTCATTTTCCAACGGATTCATAAAATTTACTCCGAATGGAGAAAAAGTTGTTGGACTTAGAAAGTCAAGAAAAACCCGTGAAAGCTAAATTCTCAAGTTACAGCTTAAACCTTGCCTTCATGGATTTCGTTCTGAAAACTAAAATAGTCGCGAAATTAAGAATAGCAACTGATCCCAGTATGATAGCGAGTCGTAACCACGGTTCTTCGTTTTCAATTCTGATTCGAGCATAATAAAAAGTAGTTCGGATCCACTCGATTCCTGCCAACACCAAACAGGCTTGAATAATGATAGACGCTATCTTTGTTTTCCAAAATAACAGAAATGGAATTAGAATACTGACGTATTGTAGAATAAAGATTTGTGCTCGTCCGAAATGGGCAGCTAACAACAAAAAACACAAAATTACAGGTAATATTATTAAGAACATTTTCATATTAAAAAAATTTTAAAAAAGAGTAATTTCTCATTCATCCAACAGAGCTGTAACTTCTTCCTTCAAAATAGGAAGGTGTCTAACTATTGTTCCCCAAATTATGACATCATCGATTTTGTCATATCCATGAATTACTCGATTTCTCATTCCAATTATCAATTCTTTTGTTGAGATTTTGATATTTTCATCAAGTTTTACTAAACGACTTATTGCTTCACCGATAATTTCAAATTCTCTTTCAACTGCTCTTCTCAACATTTTATTGGAAAGATATTTGTTAAAATTTCGATCATCCCCGAGATATTTTTCGATCGACTCGATCGAAACTTTGATATCATAAAGATATTTTTTTATATTCTCATTCATAAAGCACGGTTTTGGTTTTTTCCAAGGATCTAATGAAATACGGGTTTGATAAAGAATTATCTGTTAATAAATCTACTTTTCGATTAAGGATTTGCTCGAGTTTGTTTGCTAATTGAAAATAATTGTCAGCATATTCACCAAAATCTAAAGGCTGGAAAAATACCAAAAGATCGATGTCGCTTTTTTTATTAAATCTTTCCGTGCAAACAGACCCAAAAGCATACATTTTTTTCACATGATGTGTTTTGCATACTCTTTTCAGTTTCTTTAGATTCTCGACTAATATTCTATTCATTCTTTCCTCTTTAACTTCAACTCCAAACAAAATTATATTTTTTTCAAGTCAAGAATTTTACCGCTTTTTAGTATTTCAGGGGAATAAAGATATTCAACTCTTCATCCGTGCAAATCCGATTATATTTTCTAACTCCTTTGCATCCTTAGCGTCCTTTGCGGTGAAAATCATTTAAACAACAGATCCCAATTCCCCTCGAACATCATCCACTTTTCATTTTCAGAATCGTAATAGAATGTAATTAAACGATGTTTCAACTCGGGATATTTTTCCAGGAATTTTTCATATTTATCGGAGGTTATGTAATTCGGCACAGCTTCCGGCGGTTCATTTTTCCCGATCCAGACGAATTTTTGTTCTCCGAGATTGCTGCGTGTTTTAGTTGCCAGTCTCTGCACAGGTTCATCATCATAATCTCCCAGCAGGATAACATAATCGACATTTTCTTCGGTTCTTAATGAATCCAGAAATGCAAAATATTTTTTTCCAGCTTTTTTCCAATTTCTTTTGAAATCTTTAAAGATGAGTGTTTCTTTTATTTCCACTTGTTTATCGATGTGAAGTGCAATTAATTTTACTTTTGTGATTTCACCGCTCTCGCGAACGCACATCTGAACGTAGTAATCTCCTTTTTCCAATTCACCGGAAAGTGTACTGTTCTCTTTGTGGTAATCGAGCTGACGGTCGTTGTGATAGAATCTTCCATCCTGGAAGATCG
This sequence comes from Armatimonadota bacterium, assembly GCA_030612605.1. Lineage (GTDB taxonomy): Bacteria > Cloacimonadota > Cloacimonadia > Cloacimonadales > TCS61 > JABMPU01. The sequence continues at coordinate 541 of JAUWNO010000023.1, read as the reverse complement.
TAGTGGAAATATTATCTGGATTTAATGTTACTGGCAGGAAATCTTTATCAACCAGCTTAAATTCGATAAATGCGAACGATTCGTCTTTTTCTTCCTGTAATTTAACATAATCATTTTCCTTCACATCATAATTCTGCCAGACCGAATCTGCCATCACCATTATCGTGGAAGGAATGCGAGTGTATTGTGCTGGAATGTGGTTCGCCCTCAGAACATAACAGCTTAACGTCTTAAATTGGAAATCCTGCAGGAATTCTGCTTCCAGCATTTTATCCAGGGAAAGCAACCCAACCGAAGCTGAATCATCTTCGATCTTATGCAATTGTTGCAGCTCTTCAATAATTTGCGGTATAGCTTCCAATGCAGAAATATCTTTCCACTTCGATAAGATTTCAGGAATGCGAACCTCCGGCAGAACTTCATAAAAAATGCTGGGTTCAAGCAGATTTTCCCACTTTGTGTCCGACAGTTCTTTATCTTTTAGTCCCAGATAAAAATCAAACAAATTCTGCCATTGAGTTACAGATGCTTCCCAGAAAAA
>JAUWNO010000013.1 GCA_030612605.1 Armatimonadota bacterium | reverse complement strand
TGATCTTTTACATACACATAACGTGATTATTTGTGCTTGATTCACATATGATGGAATTCTGAAAAATTCCGGATTATAAAGATCTATTGTTTTTCTTCTGATTTGAAAATCAGAAGAAAAACTTATTTATAGTTGACTCCTGTTATTCCGTGTATTTTTTTATTTCATATTTTAATAAGATATAATCGTAGTAGGATGCAACCAGATTCATTTCGCTTGCAAAGAGCATTGTCTCGGCATCCAGCAGTTCGCTGTTGGTCACCATCCCTTGCGTGTAAAGTTCATTAATTATCTTGTGGTTTTCTCTGGCAAATTCCAACGCTGTTTTGTTATCTTCCACAGTTCTGGCTTTGGTAATTAATTTGTGAAATACATTCTTTGCAGCAACCATATAATTTTCCAACGCAGATTCAGTTTCATACTGTGTTTTTTTGAGATCGTATTTTGCTTTTTTCAGGTTGGAATAATTTGTTCCGCTTTTAAAAATTGGAACGGAAAGCGCAGCCACCAGGTTCCAATTGTCTTCTCCGTCAAAATCAAATTCATCATCGCTTTCAAACTGGTAAGAAAATTGCAAATTCAAAGATGGCAGGAATTCACCTTTTGCCATACAATAATTCTTCTTCATCATCTTCTTAGCCAGTTCCAAAATTTGAATGAAAGGACTGGTTTTTTCTACTTCTGATAGAAACTCTACAGCAGCTTTTTCCAATTCGGGTTTTTCCATTATAGTGTATCGAAGAATTTCAGAATCGTATTCAGTTATGTCTATCTCGGAAGGCTCCATCCTTTCTTCTGTTCCTATCAGTATTTGCCAGAAGCCGTAAAGCTCATCAATGCTGTTCTCAATTTCAGAAATTGAAGTTTCATCATTTTTTTGTTTAACCTGCCATTGCAGTACATCAGATTTTTTCGCAGTTCCAACATCAGATTTTTTCAGAACTTTTTCCAGGTGGGAAAGAGTTGAATTAAGGCTTTTCTCGGAAAGAGTCATCAAATCCTGCAATCTCAGAATACCAAGATAAGCAGAAGCAACTGCATAGGAAATATCATTCCTTTTATCCTGTAATGAAAGTAATGCCTGTTTTTTTGCCAACTTTGACAATTGATATCCCAATATCATTTTCCCGCTATTAAAGACAGGTTGCTGAACTGTAATGTTATTTGTATAAGAAGTTTTGTATACAGAAAACATAGAAGGAAATTCACCGATACCAGGAATCTGAATAGGAGCATTTGCTTCATTATAAGTATCATCATCTATTCTTACAATTGTAGAATTGAACGAAACTTTCGGGAAAAAGTTCGTTAGGGCATTTTTTTCACTCCAACCTGCAGACATCAAGCCGCTTTCCTGAGCCAGAATATCTTTATTATTCTCTCTTGCGATTTGAATACTTTCTTCCAGAGTAATTGCAGAAAGTGCTGATATCATCAGCATCAGAATGAATGTTAATATTATTTTTTTCATTTCTTTACCTCATTTTTATCTGCCTCAATTTCAATTTCGTTTTGTTTTAAAAACATTCTGATTAAACTATAAAATTTTATTTTAATCATACAGATGAGGAAATTTATTAGAATAATTATGTCAACTAAAAACGCCCCGTTGCAAGGGCGTTATAGTATATTTTGTTGAGTTTGAAATCACTATTTCATTAAAAGCATTTTTTTCTGATATTCTTTTGTGTTTGTGATGAGTTTGTAGAAGTAAACTCCTGATGAAACTTGTTTACCGTTTGCATCTTTTCCATCCCATACAATTGAATGATTACCTTTCTGAAAATAATTTTTTATAAGTGACTTAATGTGTTGACCTTTTATGTTGTAAATTATGAGTTCAATTTTACTTTCTTCAGGAATGGAAAATGATATTGTTGTAGAGGGATTAAATGGATTTGGGTAATTATAACTTAAAATCGCTCGATTGTCTTTATAATCATCAACTGCATTAACAAGTTCTGAAATGTCAGAACACTGTAAACTTTTTAGGATTGTTGAATAATTACCAGAAACTTGATTTCCTCCGAAAATGTATAAATCGTTATCAATAACCCTTGCACCTGCGTGTCTCCTACCAATCATATTTGAACTCAATTGAGTTAAATTATTTGTTTCTGTATTATATATTGCCAAAAATTTAATGTCGTCATATGAGCCAACTATAAATATATTATTTCCTGATTTAGCGGTTGCATGTGCGGATATTCCAACTGGCATATCACCTAAATATGTCCATGATGAATTTTGAATATTGTAAGCATCTATTCGGCTTGAGGTTGAACCACTATAACCCCCAAAAACATATAAGACACCATTTACGATTTCTCCATTTGTTTGCTTAGCTTCCGACATGTCAGGTAACCTCGTCCAATTGTTTGTAGAAGGATCGAATTCGTACAGACGATTGGAATTACCACTGGAATTACTCCCACCGAATAAATAGATTTTATCATTCCAAACTGCCGACCCTCCATATTCTACAGGATAAGGGTTTGTTGCACTGTAAGAAAGGGTTCCGGTCTGAACATCAACAATTTCAACAGTATCTGTATATGTATAATTTGTATAAGTGTCGCCGTTAAAAATATATATTTTATTCTGAGATGAAACATATTCAGCAGAACAATACCTTCTTGGAATAAGACCAGTAACTATTTCTGTCCAGAAATTAAATGCAATATCATATTTTTCTATGCTTGTTGATTTCCAGGGAGCCTCTCCAAGACCACCACAAATTGAATAGATATAATTTTCTGTGGAAGTATATCCGGCACTATATTTTGCAATGATCATATCTTCTAAAGTAATAAATGCAAGGTCATCCTCTTCACTTTTATATTTCAAAATAACCCCATGTGTGCCAACCGCCCACCCCGTAATGTTATTTGCAAAATCAATGTCATAGAGTTCAGAACAACTATTTTCAACATGTTGTACACTCCAAGTATCTCCTCCGTTATCCGTATATAATATAACACCATCATCATTGGGTGTTGAAAAGACAGAGCCACAAGCCCATCCGGTATTTTCATTTATAAAATACACGGAATTCAATTTTGTAATATTGGATGGAAAAGTTGATGTCCATGCTTGTCCGCCATTTACAGTTTTTAAAATTATAGCCTGATTATTATAGTCTCCGACACACCAACCAATATTTGAATTAATAAAATAAATTGAATTGAGATCTTTTGTAGTGCCGCTATTTTGAGAAGACCAACTCCCAGCACTACCGCCGTAAATTGAATGATAAATTGCTCCTCCGGTACCAACAGTCCAACCATAATTTTCGTCAGTAAACATTATTGAATACAACGGTTCAGGAACAGTAGCGATGGTACCGAAAGCACCACCGACTCCCGATGTAGTTTTAGAAATTTTTCCGGAACCATTGCGATAACCAACTTTCCAACCTATATTTTCATTAAGAAAAAACACATCCATCCATGAACTTGTATTAGGAGTAAAGCTTCCGGACGGATTAAACCAATAATTCCCGCCGTCTGTTGTATATGTGTACCATGCTTCGTACCAATCCATGAACCGTGTTCCACACGCATAAACAGTGTTTTCGTTTACGCAGGCAATGCTGTACCAATATCGATCAATTGGCCACCATCCCCCGGAATAACCAAACCAACTGTCTCCTCCGTCAAATGATTGCTTAATAATATCATTCGGTCCTGCAATCCAACCGTAATATTCAGTTAAAAAATCAACCGAACGCAGTCCATTAGTAAAACCGCTATTTTGTAATGTCCATTGAGAAAAAGTATTTGTCGAAATTAAAAGAAAAATAATGACAGATATAAAAAAAGAATGTCTCATAATAAAACCTCCGTTATAAAAGGATTCACCAATAAATACTGTCTTTTCTGTATTCGAGGATAATTATGAGTGATTTTTGTCAATATTTTTTTATTTTTTTTCATGCATAATCGTCAGGTTGTGAACCACAAAGACACTATCATTCTTCTTTACAAAGCAAGCAAGAATTCATTTCTTGATTTTTTTGTCATTTGAAATTTTATTAGAAATTAGAAATTTGTTATTTGTCATTTTCTTAGTGTTCCTTCGTGTCCTTCGTGGCTGAACCTTCTTAAAGTTTCAAGTCCCCTGTTTTGTAAAATTTCTTGACATTAGAAATGCTTCTGCCGATTTTACTTCCAGCATTTTTTTAATGAAAAATCAATTGAAATAATGACAATAAAAGAGGAGAAAAAAATGGAAAATAACGACAAGAATGACCTGTTTAGTTTGAATATGACTAAACTGACCAAGATGGCTAAAGAACTGGAAATTCCTGATATCAAAAATTTAAAGAAGAATGAATTAATTCATAAGATTTTTGAAGTTCAAGCCAATCAGGAAGGTTTAGCATTTGTAAGTGGTTGTTTAGAAATTGTGGATGATGGATATGGTTTTCTTCGATTCAAGGAAAACGACTTCACTCCCGGCAGAAATGATATTTATGTTTCCAGCTCACAAATCAAGAAATTCGGATTAAAAAAAGGGCATATCATTTCCGGACCTGCACGTGCACCAAAAGAAGAAGAAAAATATTTCGCTCTGATCAGGGTGAGTTCAGTTAATTATGAATCTCCATTATTCACTCGGGAGATTCGATATTTTAGTAAATTAACTCCATATTTTCCAGAAGAAAGATTGAATCTGGAAACAGACCCCAAAAACATATCAACGCGAATTATTAATCTCTTTACTCCCATCGGAAAAGGTCAAAGAGCCTTAATCGTAGCTGCACCAAGAACCGGTAAAACTGTTTTGCTGCAGAATATCTCAAATGCAATCCTCACAAATCATCCTGAGGTGTATTTGATGGTTTTATTAGTGGATGAACGTCCTGAAGAAGTTACTGAAATGAAACGCATTTTAATCCCCCGCAACTCAGAAGTATTAAGTTCAACTTTTGATGAAACACCTAGAAATCATATTCAGGTGGCACAAATGACCATTGAAAGAGCCAGAAGAATGGTTGAGCTTGGACAGGATGTAGTGATTATGCTCGATAGTATCACACGGCTTGCCAGAGCATACAATATGGTAGCACCTGCCAGTGGGAAAATTCTTTCCGGTGGTATCGATTCAAACTCTCTTCATAAACCAAAGAAATTTTTTGGTTCTGCCAGAAACACTCTGGAAAAAGGAAGCTTAACTATTATTGCAACCGCACTGGTTGATACAGGCAGCAGGATGGATCAAGTAATTTTTGAGGAATTTAAAGGTACTGGAAACATGGAACTTGTTCTTGATAGAAATATTAGTGATCTGAGAATTTTCCCGGCAATTGATCTGGTAAAATCCGGTACTCGTAAAGAAGAATTACTGCTTTCAAAAGAGGAAGTTAATCGCATGTTCGTTCTCAGAAAATTCCTCAAAGGAAGGAGTCCTATCGATGGCATTGAAATGATTATTTCCAAAATGCAAAGTACAAAAAATAATGCAGAGCTTTTGAGAATAATGAGCCAATAATGGAATTACTCGCTCCAGCAGGCAATTTTCAGAAATTGCAATATGCAATTCATTATGGTGCTGATGCGGTTTATACTGCTGGAAAAAATTTCAGTTTAAGAGCTCAAAGCGATAATCTTTCCCAGAAAGAACTAAAACAAGCAACTGAGTTTTGTCACTCTTTACATAAAAAAATTTATGTAGCAGTTAATATCTTTGCTCATAATTCCGACCTTGATGATTTACCAGAATATTTGGAATTTCTACAGAAAATTAAAATCGATGCAATAATCATTTCTGACCCGGGAATTTTCTTGTTGTCCAGAAAATATGCTCCTGAAATTCCCATTCATATCAGCACTCAGGCAAATGTAACTTCATGGAGATCGGCAGAATTCTGGCAAAACCTTGGAGCTAAAAGAATCATCTTAGCCCGCGAATTAACCATTTCGGAAATCAAAGAAATACACTCCAAGCTCCCTGAATCAGAATTAGAAATATTCGTTCACGGAGCAATGTGCATGTCTTATTCAGGAAGATGTCTGCTGAGTTCCTTCTTAAACCGGAGAAGTGCGAACAGAGGAAACTGCACTCAACCCTGCCGCTGGAAATTCAATCTAATGGAAGAAACAAGACCCGGAGAATATTTTCCAATCGAGGAAGATAAATACGGAACTTACATCTTAAATTCAAAAGACCTTTGTTTGTTTGATAGACTTGCTGAAATCAAAAAAAGCGGAATTAACAGCATCAAGATCGAAGGCAGGCAGAATGAAGAGTATTTATTATGTGGCAAACTTAACTCGCACCTACAAAAAAGCTCTTGCTTGCTTTGAAGAAAACCAAAATGCGAAAAAATATAAATCTTTAAAATCCGAATTGGATAAAATCAGTCATCGTGTTTATACAGAAGCTTTTTTCGATGAATTCGATGCGAGTTCTACTCAGAATTACAGCACTTCTTCATATATCAGAAAATATCAATTCATTGGAGAAATCATCAAAACTGAAAAAACTTTTGCCTTTATAAACTGCAAAGGAAAAGTTAGTCTAAAAGATGAAATCGAAATTATTTTTCCAATGCGAAAAAAAGATATGATTGTGAAAGTAGATAATTTATTTGACGAGGATGGAAATCCAATTACTTTTACAAAACCAAACACAGTTTTCAAAATTGATTTGAAAAGAGAAATTCCTGAATTCGGAATTGTCAGGAAGAAAAATTTAACCTAAATCTAACCCGAGTCGGGTTGCAAGCAACTCGACTCGGGTAAGATATATGAAAAGGCAATATGAAAAAGCTAATTATTTTATTCGTTTTAATCATTCTTGTAATCTCATTATTTTCAGATAACTCAAAATTAGAAAAAAAATTTAATGAAGCAAAATCACAAATTAAAAGTAAAGATTTGATCAAGGAATTGGAAGGATTGGCAGAAGATCATCTCGATACTTATTATGGTCAATTATCCCTTTTGGAATTGGCAAAAATTAATCTTTTAGAACGAAAATATGAAAACGCTATCTTCCTACTTAAGAAAATATCCGATACAAAAATAGAAGAAAAAGAGTACTGGCTGGCAAAAGCATATCTGAAAGCAGAAGATTATAATAAAGCAATTATTTCAGCCCAGAATTTTATCTCGGATTTCGGGAATGATTCTAAAAAAACAGCTCAAATCGAAACAGCTTATTTCATTATTATCGAATCATATTTTCAGCAAGATCTATTTAAACGGGCTTTGAATAACCTGGAATTTTTGCGAACAAGTAAATTTATTTTTAATAATATCCCTTTACTGCATTATAAGATCGGCTTGTGCAACGAGAAGCTGAAAAAATATGAAAATGCGCTTCTTTCCTACAAAAAACTGAAAATGGATTTCCCTTATCATCAATATAATTATCTTGCTGAAGATCGGATTTTTAATCTGCAAAACGGTGATAAAATCGATATCGACTTTAAGAAAATAAATTCATATCGGAAACAGGAAACAGAAACTCAGAACTCACAAAACACCGCAGACTTCAAACTTTATTTGCAGGTAGGGGCTTTCAGTTCAGAAAAAAATGCGAAAAAATTAGGTGAAAGAATAAAGAAACTTGGTTATAAATACATCCTGTTCACAAAAAAAGTGAACAATAAGACCTTAACTGTGGTTGCTGCTGGTGATTTTAAAAATGATAAAGAACTTGGCAAAGCTGCTGTTAATCTGGAAAAGAATGGAATTTCATCATTTATTTTGAAAAGGAAATAGGTAGAATACCCGTCATTATCACCCGAGTCGAGTTTGCTCGCAAACCCGCCTCGGGTGATAAACAAGAAATAATTGACAATAAATTCAAATGTTTATTTTTTCAGTTCAAGATTTTAATGGAGGAAAACTATGGAACAACATTTATTAAAAAAGGAACATTATTCCGTACAAGATTATATGTCTTGGAATGATGATAACAGGTATGAATTGATCGATGGATCAATTTTTAATTTAGCACCGGCACCAAATATAAGACATCAAAAAATCGTTACAAATCTAATTGGAAAATTGTATTCATTTCTGGATGGAAAAACCTGTATTCCTTTCGTTTCTCCTATAGATGTCGTCTTATCAGAAGACACTGTCGTTCAACCGGATATTATGATTATATGTGATAAATCGATCATAAAAGAGAAATATATTGAGGGAGCTCCGGAAGTTATCTTTGAAGTTATCTCGCCTTCAACAGGTTTTAAAGATAAAGAGATAAAACTTCATCTTTATGAAAAATATGGTGTTAAGGAATATTTCATAGTATATCCGGATGAAGAAATTATTGAGGTTTATCTATTGAAAAATAGTAAATTTCAATTTCCGAAAATATATGATTGGAAAGAAGTTATGAAATTGAAAACCGTAGAAATAGAATTGAAATTATGGGAAATATTTGAAAAGGAAAAACCAGGGGATTAACGATTTTAAGACCTTGCGAACCGTGTCAGGCTTCCGTCAGTTGCCGGATTAAAATTTGACTGATGGTTACATACAGAGGAATTCATTCTAATTAACCTTCAGGCTGAGTGGGACAAGTCGCAATGGTTGGAGTTTACTGAGTGACGTGGAGTTTCAATCATTCCCAACTCGCACTTCAGTCTTCATTTTATTACGCCCGGACACGTCGCTGCGAGTCAGGTCTGATGGTTTATGTGATTTGTAAGAAAAAAATTAGAAAATGGTAACTTTCACATTCCGAAGCCTTCTTGCTAATTTTCAGTTGTAAGAGGATTCGGAAGGTTGGTAGAAAGATTATGGAATGATGTTTGTTGAGAAAAACTTTCCGAATCTTAATTGAGAGAATTCCTTTTTAGAAGCTTTGGAAAGTAAAGCAAGATGTCGGGTAAAACGTCGAGCTTGACATCAAATATTCAATTTTCAATTTTAAATATTAAATAACAAAGAGGAGCAAAATCATGAAAAAGAAAATCCTTTTTATCTTATTTTTTACATTTTTCTTAACTACTATTTTTTGCCAGCAAAACAGATTAGCACTTGTTATTGGAAATAGTAGTTACAAAGGAATTCCACTGAAAAACCCGGTAAATGATGCCAATGATATTGCTGCGACATTACAAGAACTCGGTTTTGATGTAATCAAAAAAACAAACCTCAATAAAAGAGAATTAGAAGAAACAGCAGAAGATTTTGAAAACAGAATAACTTCCAATGATGTCGCTCTCTTTTATTATAGCGGACACGGCTTACAGGTTGATGGAATAAATTACCTTATACCATTGAATGCAAATATCGATGAAGAGAACGATGTGCGTTATGAAGCTGTAGAATTGAACCGAATAATTGGCAAATTGGAGAAAGCAAAACTTAATATTATCATCCTCGATGCCTGCCGTGATAATCCCTTTAAAGGTTTCAGAAGCTCCAGTAGAGGTTTGGCTCAGATTTCTACCGATAAAATTGGCACTTTTATTGCTTATTCCACCGGACCCGGAAATGTAGCTATCGATGGAAGCGGACGAAACAGCCCTTACACAAAAAACTTAATCGCTAAAATGAAAACTGATATGAAGATTGAAGAGGTTTTTAAAGAAGTTAGAAAATCCGTTATTAAGGAAACAAACGGTAAACAAGTTCCCTGGGAAGCTTCCTGCCTGGCAGATGATTTCTATTTCTGTAAGAGCTGTGCACCTGAAACTACAAAGCCGAAAGAAACTCGAGTCGAGTTGGTTTATCAACCCGACTCGGGTTTCGACAATATGGTTTTCGTTAAAGGCGGCTCTTTCCAAATGGGCAGTAATGTCGAAAACAAATATGAAAAACCTAAACACACTGTTACCGTTAGTGATTTTTTTATAGGGAAATATGAAGTTACATATGAAGATTATATAGTATTTCTGAATGCAGAGGGTGTAAACTCAGATGGAAGCTATAATGGGACAAAATACATTAATATAAATGATGAAGATTGTGCAATTGGTTACAAAAATGGTAAATTCTATTTTAGAATTTGTGACAACTCAAGATATCAAGAAGATGCGAGTTTTCTTGATAACCTGTATACGGGAAGTGAATATCAACAAAATAAAGACTGTCCTATAATAGGTGTAACTTGGTACGGTGCAGATGCTTATTCAAGGTGGAAAGGTGGTAGATTACCAACCGAAGCTGAATGGGAATATGCAGCACGAGGAGGTTCTGAATCCAACGGTTATATTTATTCAGGTAGCAATGATATTAGTGAAGTTGCAGTGTATGATGGTAGTCTTTTTTATGTTGCAATCAAACCAGTTGGTATGAAGAAACCAAATGAACTCGGCATTTACGATATGAGTGGCAATGTTAGGGAATGGTGTAATGATTGGTTTGATGCAGATTACTATAGCTACAGTCCGAAAAATGATCCACGTGGACCAAATAATGGGAAATTCCGTGTTTTACGTAATTGTTCTTATAATCCTTTCGGCAGAAACTGTTGCTATGTTACATATCGTAGTTTCCTTTCTCCTGACTGCAGTAACATGGATTCCGGTTTTCGTATTGCCAGTTCAGTAGAGTAATTTCAAGTTAACTAATGTACTTAATGAGCTGTAAATAACTTTAAACGTATGAAAAATAAAGGAGATAATAAATCATGAAAACAAGAATCTTATTTTTAATTTTAGTGACATTTTCTATCGCATTATTTTCAATTCCCAAATGGTACATAAATAACTTTGCAGAAAAATATCCGGATTATTTCATCGGCAAAGGTTCTGCTGTAATTGTGGATGGAAATATCGCAGAAGCAGAAACACAAGCAAAAAATCTTTCCCTTAAAGATGCTGCATCAATAATTTCCTGCCGGGTTTCCGGTGAAACCATTAACCGTGTTTCAGAAGAAGAACTGGCAGAAAACACAAAAATCACCGAATATTTCCTCAGTGAAGCAAAAGTAAAAACAGACCTGGAAGTTATGAATTACAAAATCCTGAAAAGCGAAAAAGACGGGAAGATGTATTATGTGATGATCGGCATTCCTGCTGCTGATATGAAGAATTCCTACAAGTTTAAAATCGAAAACGCGATCAAAGAAATTTCAGAAAAATTCAAACTCGCAGAATCACTTTATTCTTCCAATCCTAAAGACGCAATAAAACAGTATGGAAATTGTATCTCTCAATCCGAAAACCTGAATGATTATTTGAAGGTCTATCTCTTTTTGAATAAATGGCAAAATGATATTATAATCGATGAACTTCCGCCAAAAAACGAAATAGAAAAGAAACTTACCATTTTAGTCGGAACCACACCAAAATCTATGGATGAATTAGCTGATGAATTGATCATGCCGATGCTGGATAAACAAAAACTGAAATTCATTATTTATCCTTTTGAATTTGAAAATAGCGGTTTTGTTTCCGGATTCGGTAATAAAATTTCTGAGCTTATCACTAATAAGATAATCCAGGAAACTAAATGGCAACGTTCCACTCGAGTCGAGTTTGCTGGTAAACCCGACTCGGGTGAAATGATTTTCAGAGGTAAAATACTTGAATCTGATGAGGGAATCTATTTGCTTCTAAGAAAAATGGATTCTAAAAATAATGAACAGGAAAGTAACCAGATATTTGTGAATAAAATAACCTGCGAGAATATTGGCTGGAACGAAATCCGACCTGAAAATCTGAAACAGGCATTACAAAACAAACTCGCTTTATACAATGCAATTCAGACAGATAATCGCTTAAAGGTTGATCTTCAAACCGATAAGATGTCTGATGGACCTGTTGTTTATTATTATGGTGATGAACCCAAAATTTTAGTAAGAGCCAATAAATCCTGCTATATTCGCTTGATGTATATCTTTTCTGATAATACGAAAACTCTGTTGATCGATAATTACTATATTGCTACTGACCTGACAAATCAATGGATCCAGCTTCCTTTGGAATTGGAAGTGTGTGAACCGAGCGGAGTTGAACAGATGCTTGTGCAAGCTTCAAATGAGAAAATGCTAATCTTGAACGTGAGAAAAATGGAACTCGGTGCAGGAACTTTTATTAATATCATAGAAACCGACATCGATAAACAAATCGCTAAAACCAGAGGATTAAAAATAAAAAATCCCAAAAAAGAAATTACGGAAAAAGTTTATCAATGGACTGTGTTTGAGAAGTGATTTTTTCTCACCCGAGTCGGGTTGCGAGCAACTCGATGGTCATTTTACTCCAAAGGAGAAAAATTATGTTCAAAAAATTTATAGTATTTATACTTATTATACTATCTGTATACACAAAACCGATATCTGTTAAAATGTCTGCTATAACTTTAAGATCATTTTCAAGTAGTTATACAGCCCTTGATAAAACCGCTATGGAATATTTCAATTTAGCTAAACAAGCAAGAAAAGAATATAGGTACACTGAAGCAATAGAATATTATAAACTTGCCGGTAAATTATGGAAAGAAGCGGATAGAAAAGATTATTATGCCATGATGATGAACAGCATCGGTGCTACGTATAGTAGCTTGAAACAATATGATAAGGCAATTGAGTATTACAGGAAAGCACTTGCTATTGCTGAAGAACTTGGTAGTTGGAGAAAAAAAGCTTTTTCTGCAATGACATTGAGCCACATCGGAAGGGTGTATGATTTTTGGGAACAATATGATAAGGCAATCGAGAATTTCAGGAAAGCACTTGCTATAGATGATGAAATAGGTAATAAAGAAGGTATTTCAATGAACTTGAACGACATAGGATCGGTGTATAATTCCTTGGGACAGTATGATAAAGCAATCGAGAATTACAGGAAAGCACTTGCTATTAAAGAGGAAAATTATAGAAAAGAAAAGATTGCAATAACATTGAGCAAAATCGGATTGTTGTATCATTCCTGGGACAAATATGATAAGGCAATTGAGAATTTCAGGAAAGCACTTGCTATTGCTGAGGAACTTGGAATAAAAGGTGAAATTGCAAGAGTCTTGAACAACATCGGAATGGTTTATGATTTATGGGGACAATATGATAAGGCAATTGATAATTACAGGAAAGCACTTGCTATAAGTGAAGAACTTGGAAGAAAAGGTGATATTGCAAAAACCTTTAATAACATCGGAATTGTGTATAAGCAATGGGAACAATATGATAAGGCAATCGAGTATTACAGGAAAGCACTTGCTATAAATGAGGAACTTGGTAGAAAAGAAGGTATTGCAATAATATTGGACAACATCGGGATTTACTATTTTGAATTAAAAGAATATGAAAAAGCAGAAGACAATTTAAATAAGTCTATAGAAATTAAAGACAAATTGAGACTAACAGCAGAAGGTGCAGTTCGCAGGGATTATCTTGCATCACAGATAGGAACTTATCAGAACCTCATTTCTACATACATAAAAAGCAATAAACCTGCTCTGGCTTTTAATACCATAGAACTTTCTTCAGCAAAATATCTTATAGAACAAATGGGCGAAAGATTAAAAGAAAAAGATATTGTTTTTAAAGGCATAAAAAACTATCAGAAAAAATTAAACTATAATACCGTGATTATTAATTATTCAAATATCAATACCTGGACGGGAACTGCACAAATTGTTGTAGATAAGAATAATATTTTCACAATAGAAGTTAAGGATGATAGTCTAATCTCAAATATCAAGTATAAAAATGTAATATCAAATGCTGTAGAGAATTTAAGAGGCATAAAAATTAAGGGAAAAGATAAAGAGGAAAAAGTAATTGAAAAAGGAGATGATGATTTTGAAAAAATAATAAACTATTATCGTTTATTGCTTTCAAAGTCAAACCTTGATTCCAAAGAAGAGGAAACTATTCAATATATAGGTAAAGAGTTATATAAATTTCTATTTGGCAGTATTGAAGAGCAGCTTAAAGGGAAAGATGAACTCATTATTATCCCTGATGGTGTTTTGTCCTTCCTTCCGTTTGAGACATTAATTATGCCGGATGGAAGGTATCTAATTGAAAAGTATCACATCAAATATACACAGTCTCTAACCGTATCAGAGATCGTTGCAAAAAGACATTACAGTGAAAACAGAAAACCGCTTCTTGCTTTTGGAGGTGCTGTATATGATGAACTTTCTTATGAAACTGATATTGTTAAATCAGAAAAGCATCTGGAATATATAACAAATGAAACATTATTGTCTTTAAACAGAGGACAGGATGTAAGAAAAGCTTATGCAAGTCTTGAATTATCAGAATGGAAAAACTTACCCAGCACTTTAGCAGAAGTAAAAGCTTTACAATATTTAATAAAAGATTCGGATATTTATACAGGTAAATCTGTTGCTGAATATTTGGTTAAGTCTCTATCAGATAAAGGAAAGTTAAAGAATTATAAAGTTCTTCACTTTGCCACACATGGTCTTGTTGTGCCGGAAATACCTGAACTGTCGGCTATTGTTCTTTCATTATTAAAAGATGAAAACAATAATGAAGATGGATATTTGACAATGAAGGAAATAGCAAACCTTGATATTAACGCAGATTTTGTGAACCTTTCCGCTTGCGAAACAGGCTTGGGAAAAATCTACGGCGGTGAAGGTGTTGTAGGATTAACCCAGGGTTTCCTTGTTGCAGGAGCTAACGGACTTTCAGTTTCACTCTGGCAGGTAGCAGATGAATCTACAATGAAATTTATGATAGGAGTTTATAAACTTGTTCAGGAAAAGGTAATGAGCTATGATAGAGCAATTACAGAAATGAAGAGAGCATTTATCAGCGGAGCTGTCAGTACAGAAAAATATGATAGAAAAAGAGGATTAATATTGTCTGAAACAGATTTACAAAATAAGAAACCTAATGATTATTCGAATCCATTTTATTGGGCTCCGTTTGTGTATTATGGGAAGTGAATATTTTTTCTACCCGAGTCGAGTTGCTTGCAACCCGACTCGGGTATAAACAGAAAAAATTAAAAAAATATACTTCGTGAAAATTCGTGTTAATTCGTGGTTAAGAAAAATTCCCAAAATAGGATATTCATGACGGAAAAAACAAAAATTACACCGATGCTAAAACAGTTTCTAAATATAAAAAATCAGCATCCGGATAAGCTCATTCTATTCAGGATGGGTGACTTTTATGAAACTTTTTTTGATGATGCCAAAACAGCATCAAAGGTTCTGGGAATCACTTTAACAGCTCGCAATAAAAATGCTGAA